>NZ_SRLW01000284.1:0-12592 GCF_006518215.1 Myxococcus sp. AB025B | reverse complement strand
GATTACTACGCGTCTCGTGGGCTCGGAGATGGGTATAAGAGACAGGAGGGTGCAGAGCGCGGTCAGAAGTGGCGTGGGACGCATGGACCTTCCTCGGGTGACGGACGCCGCGGGAGGCGCGGTGTCGGACGAGGAGGAAGGTACGCCCCGGAATCGTGCGCGCTCCGGATACTCCATGAGCGGTCCGTCCCGGGGATGAGCGGCGAGGAACAGGGACGCACTACCGCGCGCGGAGCTCCTCACGAATTTCCATGAGGATGCGGCCGAGCATGTTCTTGCCGCTGCCGTCTCCGCCGTCGCCCCAGTAGTCATCCTGGTCCGTGTGCTCGATGAGCCGCGCGTCGCCCGTGTCCAGGAGCAGTTGGCTCAGGTCCTCGTGCTGGGTGAACTTGGCGCGCACGGCCTCGCGCATGACGGAGACCTTGATGGACTCCCAGTCCCGACGGAGCTTGCGCTTGCGGTCTCGACCCATGCGCGCGGCGAGCATGGGCGTGCGCGCCTGACGAACGGCCTCCTGGTCCTCGGCGGCCTCGAACTTCCGGGCCTGGAAGTAGTGCTCGCTGGTGGGCCACGTCCTGCCGCCGAGCTTGATGGGGTAGGGCGCGAAGTTCGAGCACCAGCCATGTGCGTCGGTGACGCTGTAGAAACGGATGACCTCGCTCATGTGTGTCCCAAGCGTGCCAGGACTTCACCCGGTTTGCCGTTGCTCGCCGGTTCTATATGCAAGGCCGTCTCGAATTCGCCCATGTGTCGCTCTTTTGGGAGTGCCAACAGGCGTCATGACCCGCGTCATGGCGGGTACTTCATGACACGCTCGCTTTCCAGACTTCACCCCCTGTGGAGCCGGGTCGCAAGGGATTCCGCTGGGCAGGCGAGCGGGCACACCGGTCCGTGACGACGTGGTCGAATCCAGGTAGAACCGCCGCCGTGACACGCACCGCGCACACGGTCCTCGCCGCCCTTGGAGCGGGGTTGCTGGGATGCAACGACCTGGAGGTCTGTGGCTCGACGTCCCAGGACGTCACCCGTGACGACGGGAGCGTCTATCGGTGTGTCACCTCCGAGGACTGTCCGCGGACCTCCCGTGTCGATGTGTGCGTCACCGACGTCTCGCCCATCGCCGAGTGCGTGAGCTGCGTGGAGTCGCGCTGCGTCACCATCATCCCGGAGAAGTGCTAGTGCGGACGCTGCGACTGTCGCTCGTGGTGCTGGCCCTGGCGGGTGCCGGGTGTCGTGACAAGCCGGTGGACCACCTGCAGCGCGCTCGCGACGCCACCTTCGAGAAGCGACCGGACGAAGCGCTCGTCGAGTACCGCAAGGCCTTCGACATGCTGCGCCACGACAGCACGCCGGAGGCGCTCGTGCTGCGCGCCCGCGCGCTCAAGGGCGCCGCGGACGTCTACTGGCTTGAGCAGCGCAAGGTGAAGGAGGCCGTGGGCGTCTACCGCGAGCTCATCCAGCAGTGCCCCGAGTCCCCCGAGGCGCTCGAGTCCCGCATCATCCTGGCGGAGCTCTTGCGCGTGCACTACCGCGACCTGCGCGGCGCCATTGACCAGCTCACCGCCGCGCTGCAGCGCAACCCGCCGCAGGGCGCGGAGCTGCACTACCAGGTGGCCAAGCTCTACTTCGAGCTGGGCGACTATCAGCAGTGCGAACTGGAGACGCGCCGCCTCGTCGAGCGCTTCGCCACCAGCGCCTTCGTGGACGACACCCTGTTCCTCCAGGCCCAGGCCATCGCGATGATGGAGGGCCGTCGGCAGGAGGCCTCGCGCGCCTTCGCGGACCTGCGCACGCGCTTCCCGGACTCGGAGCTGTCCCCGCACGCGCTCTTCGAGATGGGCAAGCTGCGCTCGGACGCCGGCGAGCACGAGAAGGCCATCGAGACGTGGGTGGAGACGCTGAAGACGCATCCCGACCCCACGCTGGTCCAGGACTACATCGCGCGCGCCCGCAAGCGCATCGCCAACACCACCGCCGAGGGTGTGGGCCAGCGCGAGGTGGCGTTCGACCGCGCCCGTCCCGCGCGTTCCTCGCTCGAGGCCGTGGGCGGCAGGCCCGAAGAAGCCGCGCACGAGCACGACTGACCGGCGCCGCTACGCCGGGACGTCCAGCACCGCTTCCAAGAGGGGCGCCGCCACGGACGGGTCATCCGCGTCCGCCACCAGCAGCAGGTGCACGCGTCCACCCTCCACGCGCGCGTCCACGCCCTCCAGCTTCACCTTCGCGTCGACGACGTCCAGGAACAGCGGCGTCCCATCCGGCGCCAGCAGGCCCACCGCGGAGCCCGCCACCGCGCCGTCCGAATAGGTATCCGGCGAGGCCTCCGCCGTCGCGGTGAAGATCATCCGCCCATCCGGCAGGGGCGAGGCGTCCGTGAAGGACAGCCGCACGCCGCCCGTGCGGCCCAGCTCCCAGCGCAGCGTGGTGCGCACCACCTCCGGCCCCAGCGCGCCCACCTCGATGGCGCGCATCGCGCGCTCCCGGTCCAGGTCCACCAGCGCATCCACGCCCGCGTCGCCGTTGCCCCGCTGGAGCAGCCGCAGCCGTCCACCCACCACCGCCGCGCCCTCGATGTTGAGCGAGCCCAGCTCACGCGAGAGCTGCTGATACATCGTCGCGCAGTCCACCGTCCGGACCTCACCCGTGAGCGAGCCATCCGCGCCCAGCATCACCAGCGCCCCGCGCATGCGCGCCGAGGTGGAGCCCGAGGGTAACGCCAGCAGGGCCCCATGAGGCGCACCCACCAGGGGACCCAGCAGACAGAGCGCCTCCAGGTCCGGCTTGGCCGCCTTGCGCGCGGCGGGCTCCTCGGGCAGCTCACCTTCGAACAGTCGAGACAGCCGCCCCGGTGCATCCTCGTGCGCGGGGAACGTGGCCAGGTGCAGCGAGTCATCCGCGATGACGTGCAGCCAGTCGCCGACGCGCACCAGGCCGCTGGCGGCGCTGACGTGCGCGGGGAGGCCCGGGGACTCGGGGGCCTCCAGGGTGAGGGTGCGCCGAGGGGTGATGCGAATCATGGTCGGGCTCCCGTCGCGGCAGGCGCGTTCAGAGCAGCGTACCGCGCAGCAGGAGGCTGGCGACGGTGAAGTAGATGACGACGCCGCTGACGTCCACCAGCGTGGCGACGAAGGGCGCCGAGGCGCTCGCGGGGTCGAAGCCGAAGCGGCGCAGCACCAGGGGCAGCATGGAGCCCGCGAGCGTGCCGAATGTCACCACGCCCAGCACGGACAGCGCCACCGCGCAGCCCAGGATGAACGCGTGCTCGCCATATGCACCGGACACCTCCTGCCACACGACGATGCGCGCCAGACCCACCGCGCCCAGCACGAAGCCCAGCACCAGGCCGGACAGCACCTCGCGCCGCGCCACGCGCCACCAGTCCTTCAGCCGCATCTCGCCCAGGGCGAGCGCGCGGATGATGAGCGTGGAGGCCTGGCTGCCGGAGTTGCCGCCGGAGGAGATGATGAGCGGCACGAAGAGGCTGAGCACCACCGCGCGCTCGATGGCGCCCTCGAAGCTGCTCATGGCGGTGGCGGTGAGCATCTGCCCGAGGAAGAGCACCAGCAGCCAGCCGATGCGCTTCTTGAGCATCCCGAAGAAGCCGACCTCGAAGTAGGGGGCCTCCAGGGCCTCCATGCCGCCGACCTTCTGGATGTCCTCGGTGGCCTCTTCCTGGACGACGTCGACGATGTCGTCCACCGTGACGATGCCCTTCATCCGGTTCTGCTCGTCGAGCACGGGCAGCGCCATGAAGCCGTGCTCGGTGAACAGCTGGCTCACCACTTCCTGGTCCGTGTTCTCCGACACCGTGACGACGTCGTGCTGCATGACGTCCGCGACCTTCTTGTCGCTGGCGGCCTGGAAGAGCTGGCGCAAGGACAGCACACCCTGCAGGCGCTGCTCGGCGTCCAGCGCGTACGCGTAGTAGACGGTCTCCACCTTCTCGCGCGCCTGCTTGCGCAGGTAGCCGATGGCCTCGTCGATGGTCATCTCCGGCCGCACGCGCGCGAAGCGCGGGTTCATCAGACCACCGGCGTCGTCCTCCGCGTAGGCGAGCAGGACGTTGACCTCCCGACGGCTGGCGTCGTCCAGCTGCGCGAGGATGGCGTCCGCCTGCCCCGGCTCCACCGCCACCGCCTGCACCAGGTCCGCCAGGTCGTCCGGCGGCAACAGCCGCACCCAGGTGCGCCGCTCGCTGGCGGGCAGGTGGGTGATGAGCTCCCCCTGTTCGCGCGCGGACAGGTCGAGGAAGAAGTCGTCCGCCACCGACGTCGGCAGGAGCCGGAAGCCCTCCAGGCGCTCGTCGATGGAGAGCACCGGCCACACCTCATGGAGCTCCTCCACGGAGAGGGAAGGGCTCTGAGGGCTGTCCATCATGGGGCTCGCCTCGGCTGGTGTACGCGCGCGGCCAGTCGCGACGCGCCGGCCTCTCTACACCCGCACGGCGAGCGCGGCGAGAGGCAGGCAACCATCCCCGCGCGCTTTTTCCACGGACGTCACCGGCCCCGCGCGAAAAGCTCGCCCGTGTGGGCTCCAAGGGAGGGTCTCGGCGGGGCCTCTCAGGGCCGGGCCTGCTCGTAGACGGTGGTGAAGCCTCCGAGGGGACGCGAATCGCCACCCCAGTGGAAGCGCGGGGAGGTGTCGCGCGAGCCCTCGGAGAGGGGGAAGTGGGTAGGCAACAGCTCCAGTCCGAGCACGGGCTGGCCGCTCAGGCGTCGGGGTTGGGACAGCCGGACTTCACCGGTGGTGGAGTAGAGGATGGGCACGGTGGGGCCCAGGTGGAGGAACGCCTCGGTGACCCCCAGTGACAGCTCCAGGCCGAGCGCGCCGTCCTGCTCCAGCCGGCCTCCCTCGAGCGTCCATCGGTAGAGTGTCCGCTCGGGGAACAGGGGTTGGGCGGAGCCCAGCAGGGTCCACAGGGTGCCGTCCTCCAGGCCCACGGGGCGGCCTCGCAGCGGCGCGCAGGGCTCGCCCATCACCGGCAGGAGGCTGCCCTCGGTGGATGGCTCGAAGGGACAGGCCTGACTGTCCTGTGCACCACGGAACATCGACAGGACGAGGACGCGCCGCGCCGACGCACGTACGAGCAGCCCCGTCGACTGCTCCCTCCCGAAGCGCCCCTGGGTCCCCGTCCCCCACCAGGGCGTGGAGGGCGGCGCGGTGAGCACGCCAGCGTCGGTGAGCACGAAGCGGTGGAGTCGTTCGCTGTCGAGCACTACCAGCTCGTTCTCCGAGGCCAGTCGCGCCTGGAGGGGCCGGGTGCCCAGTGCATCCGTGAGCAGTGAGTCGGTGAGCTCCAGCTCGGTGCCGGTGTCCACGTAGCGGCGCACGCGCCCGTCACCCACCACCCAGACGACGTTGCCGGAGACGGAGACGTCGGCGGGCGTGGTGGCGGTGCCCAGTCGCAGCGGGCGGTCCTCGGCGTCGCGTACGGCCACGCCATCACACAGCCACAGGCCTCGCGTGGTGCGGTCCAGTTGACCGCACCTGGGCAGCGGCAGGGTGACGGGCGCGGGGCTTCCACGCCACGCGCCGGCCACATGGACGCCAAGCTGGCGCACGCCGCCCACGGGCGCGAAGGAGAGCAGGACGTGGTGACGTCCCACGGTGGTGGGAGTGAAGCTCACCGTGGCCTCGCCGCCCATGTCGCTCAGGGAGACCTCCGCGGGGACCCGGTGGTTCTCCGGGTCGAGGACCTCGGCGGTGGCGGTGTCGGGGGCCTGGGCGGGACTGCCGTTGTCGCAGGCCAGCATCAGGGTAGCGACGTCCATCCGCAGCGAGGCGGCGGTGCCCAGGGGGACCACCACCGGGTCGCGGGTGAACAGCCCCGTCGCGGGGCTCACGGTGCACAGGGGCGCCTGGTCGTCCGCCGAGCAACCGACGCTGGCGAGCACCGCGGCCAGGGTGAGGGGGAGGGAGGTCTTCATCCAGCGGCCATCTCACCCGACGTCCGAGCCTCCCCCGGCCAGGGAGCGCTGCGACGCGGGCTTCCACGAACCTCATAGCGCGAACGGGGGGCGCGGTCAGCCCTGGTGCCGGGGTGTGTGTCACCTCGTGGATGCCCGGGACTCTGGCGCGTGACGGGATGGGAATCACTCGCATGTCAGGGATGAAATATCCGCGCGTCTCTTTTCGCTGAAAGGAGCGGTGACCATGACGACGGCGAACCTGACGAGCCCGATGAACCCCGAGATCCTGAACGACACTGTCAGCGGCATCGATGCGCTCGCGCCCGCCGCGCTACGTCCCGCTCCTCTTCCCGCCCTGCTGGGCGATGCCGCCGGCGGTCGACCGCCCGGAACCTGAGACCCCAGGCCCGCCCCCTCGAGGACGTGGCCGAAGGTACCAGGGCCGGGCTCCCGTAAGAGGGAACCCGGCCCTTCTCATGTTCCGGGCCTCCCGCCCCCAGCACACGCAGCCTTGGCCGAGAGGCGAGGCACCTGAGCGCCACTCAGGACCACGCGGGTTCGACTCCCGCAGGCTGCTTCACGAGCACACCGCAGGGACGCATCGCAGCCTTGGCCGAGAGGAAAGGCACCTGAGAGCCACTCAGGACCGCGCGGGTTCGACTCCCGCAGGCTGCTTCACGAGACACATGTGGGGTCGTAGCTCAGCGGGAGAGCGCTCGGTTCGCATCCGAGAGGTCCCGGGTTCAATCCCCGGCGGCTCCATTCAATCACAGTCGTTGTCGTCTGTTTCAAACGCCGCGGTAGCCCAATAGGTAGAGGTGCTGCGCTCAGAACGCAGAGGTTGCGGGTTCGACTCCCGCCCGCGGCATGGTGTTTCACGGGACGTAGCTCAGCTTGGAAGAGAGCGCGCGCTTGGGGTGCGCGAGGTCGCTGGTTCGAATCCAGTCGTCCCGACTCGTTGCAGGCAGTGGTGGTTTCCTGGATGTAGCTCAGTCTGGCCAGAGCGCACGGTTCGGATCCGTGAGGTCGCAGGTTCAAATCCTGTCATCCAGATGTGAAGTGTTTCATGCTCCGGGATGCGATTGGATCGCAGCACGGCCGTCTACCGTGTGAACAGGGTTCGATTCCCTGTCGGAGCGCTGGCAGCACCCCTTCAGGGACCGTGGTTCAACGGGAGAATGCTCGGACGGCATCCGAGCGGTCCGGGTTCGATTCCCGGCGGTTCCATTCACCTCAGGCGGAGATGGGAGAGCAGAGCTCCACCAGCACGCCGTTGAGGTCCTGCACGTAGGCCACCGACTGTCCCCAGGGCTTCTGCTTGGGCGGCTGGACGGGGCTTGCGCCTGCCTTCACCGAGTGCTCGTAGGCGCCCGCGACATCGGGCGTGACGAGCGCCACCTCCACCGCGGCGGGAGTCTCCTTCGGCCGGTGGAAGCGCACGGTGAGCCCGTTCTGTCCGGCCATGTCCTCCGACGCGAAGGCCAGGGCGGTGGTGCCCGTGTCCAGCTCCCCGGATGTGTTGCTCTCGTGGAGGAAGCGCCGCTTCAGCCCGAAGGCCTTCTCGTAGAACGCGAGGGTGGCGGGCACGTCCGGGACGTAGAGGATGACATAGCCGAGCTTCATGAGAGGGCTCCGAGGTGGGAGTGAGGACGCCGATGGAGGCGGTCTCTCATGGGGGCGCTTGGGTGTCTTGAAGAAATCGGACGCGGCTCATTCCAGCAGGCCGGTGGGAGACACTCCCGCCAGCTCTCGCACCTCCCGGGTGAAGTGGGCCTGGTCCGAGTAGCCGCAGTCGAGCGCCACGGTGCTCAGCGCTGATTTCCCCGCGCGGAGCTGACCCAGTGCTCGCTGGAAGCGCAGCACCCGGGCGAGCAGCTTGGGCGCCGTGCCTGCTTCCTCGAGGATGTCGCGATGCAGGGTCCGCTCGCTGATACCCAGCTTGCGCGCCAGCGTGGACATTCGCACCTGTCCGTTAGAGGCCTGGAGGCACTGGAGGGCGTGGGCGGTCCGGGCCTTCGGCAGGTGCCGCGGCGAGGCATTGCGGCGCAGGAGCTCCTGCTGGAGCAGGGCCTGGGCGTGCTCGAGGGAGCGGCAGGCGGACAGGCGTTGCTGGAGGGAGACGAGGGCCGGCGCGCAGTCCTCCACGGGGACGTTGAGGTTGCACAGCTCGCGAGGGCTCACGCCGAGCAGCGCCATCGCCCAGCCGGGCTTGAGCCGGATTCCGAGGCTCACCGAGCCGGGTGCCTCCTTCACGAGCGCGAACGACTCCATGGGGCCGACCACCGTCACGCGGGGCTCGTCGCCGCGGCCCAGGGCCCGCGCGTCCGGGAAGCGCACGATGAGGTCCGTGCAGCCGTCGGGGAGGATGCGGTGGAGGCCCGGCGTGGCGGTGGAGGGCGTGACGTAGCGCCAGAGCGCGTCCACCCGGTCGGCCATGAAAGCCGGCGGTGCCAGCTCCGTGTATCCACCCTCGAGCATCCCTCGGTCTCCTCCTGGGAGGAGGATAGTACCGGGCGGCTCATTCCGCGCGGGCTTCGAGCCGGGCGAGGGGATGGCGCCAGAGGGCTCGCGGGCCGCTGCGCGCGGTGTGCTCGCATCGAAGACAAACATCGTTGTCAGGAGGGGGCGTCGAGCACGTCTGTCGTTGGCGAAAGGAGCGGTGAATCTGCCGACGGTGAATCCGATGAGCCCGATGAATCTCAAGCGCAAGAACGACACTGTCCGCGGCATCGCCGTGCTGTTCGCGAACACCGAGCAGGACACCGTCTCCGAGGATGAGCTGTGGGAGGGAATCGCTTCCTTCCGTAGCACTCCACCCGGCCGCTGAGCTTCCTGGCTACGTCTCGAGGACGTGGCCGGGCGGTTTCAGAGGCCGAGCGCCCGCCCCGTTCGTCTATCGGCGCAGGACACCGCACTCTCCATGCGGGAAGACGGGTTCGACTCCCGTACGGGGTACTCACCGCAACACCTTCAGGTCCTGTAGCTCAGTGGATTCAGAGCGCTCGGGTGCGAACCGAGAGGCCGCAGGTTCGACTCCTGCCAGGACCACTGTTTCATCTGTTTCATGCACGCCGAGCCAGCGGGCGACGGCATCGGTTCGACATACCGACTTGGCCGGGTTCGACTCCCGGGGCGTGCACTCCCGAAACCTCACGCGGTCGCGGACGGTCGCTCCGGCAGCCGCTCCAGCGCGGGCAGCGCATCGGGCCGGTCCCACAACACGAAGTGGCTGCATCCGTCGAGCGTCACCACCTCGAGCTCCGGGCGGCCCTTCTGCGCGCTCTCCAGCATCGACTTCGAGTCCAGCACCCGGTCCTTCCCCGGGACGAGCACGGTGCCGCGCCGCACGTTGCGGAACAGCGACTCATCGCGCTCCTCGAACCAGCGGGCCAGGTCCACCAGGTTGGTCAGCATGGTCGACACCCGCTTCGGATTGAACGGGAACGCCATGATGAGCTCGCGCTTGCGAGCATCCTCCAGCGGCCCCCACGCCCCCCGGTTGTGCCGGGAGATGGGGGCCAGGCGCCACAGCGGGATGAAGAACGGCAGCAGCCACAGCTGCGCCCGCGTCAGGCGCGTGTACGCACGAGCACGCGGGAGCACGGGCGCCTCCAGCACCACCTCCACCTTCTCGAACAGGTCCGGCCGCAGCTGCGCCGCCTCCAGCACCACCGCGCCTCCACGCGAGTGCCCATGGACGCGCACATGGTCCGTCCTCGGCAGATGCTCCAGCGCCTGCACCAGCACGGCGGCGTCGTGGGCAATCGTGCCCTCCGGCGCGCTCGGCACCTTCGCCCAGGGCGCGGGCACCTCGCGAGGACCCGTAACCGGCAGGTGGTAGTCGCAGCTCGTCACCAGGATGAGCTGCAACCCCGGGTCCTCGTAGTGGCGCGTGAAGTATCGCATGTCCGCCACGAAGCCGTGCATGCACAGCACGGTGGCGCGCGGGTTCTCACAGCGCCGCTCCGCGATGACCGCCTTGCCCACCCGGTGGATGTGCCCGTCGAAGGCCTCGCTCGGGCAGGGCTTGCACTCGCGGACGAGCAGCCACTGCCGCAAGGCGAGCACGAGGACGACGACGCCGACGAGGACTGCGATGGCCACGGACATGCAGACTCCCAGGGGGCCAGGCCTCGGACGGACGGCTCAGCTCGCCTCGCGCATCATGTTTCGCGCGATGACCAGCTGCTGAATCTGGCTGGTGCCCTCATACAGGCGGAACAGGCGCACGTCGCGGTAGAAGCGCTCGATGCCATAGTCCGCGATGTACCCCGCCCCTCCGAAAATCTGCACCGCGCGGTCCGCGACGCGCCCCACCATCTCGCTCGCGAACAGCTTGCAGCAGGACGCCTCGGTGCTGATGTTCTGGCCCGCGTCCCTGCGCCGGGCCGCGTCCAGCACCATGCAGCGCGCCGCGTAGGCCTCCATGCGGCTGTCCGCCAGCATGGCCTGGATGAGCTGGAACTCCGCGATGGGCTTGCCGAACTGCTCACGCTCCATGGCGTAGCGCAGGCTCTCCCGGATGAGCCGCTCGGCCACGCCCACGCACACCGCCGCGATGTGGAGCCGACCCCGGTCCAACACCTTCATCGCCGTCTTGAAGCCCTGTCCCTCCACGCCGCCCAACAGCTGCGTCGCGGGGACACGGCAGTCCTCGAAGAGCACGTCCGCGGTGTGCGTCCCCTTCTGGCCCATCTTCCGGTCCGACGGACCGATGATGAGCCCCGGGGTGCCCGCCTCGACGAGGAACGCGGAGATGCCCGCGGCCCCCTTCTCGTCCGGGTTGGTGCGCGCCATCACCGTGAACAGGCCCGCCTCGGGCGCGTTGGTGATGAAGCGCTTGGTGCCGTTGAGCACGTACACGTCGCCCTCTCGCCGGGCCGTGGTCCTCAGTGACGACGCATCCGAGCCCGCGTTGGGCTCTGTCAGCGCGAACGCGCCGACAATCTCGCCCGAGGCCAGCCGGGGGAGGTACTTGCGCCGCTGCTCCTCGGTGCCATCCAGGATGATGCCCTGCGAGCCGATGCCGTTGTTGGTGCCGATGAGCGAGCGGAACGCGGGCGACGTCTGCCCGAGCACGAAGGCCACCTGCACCTCCTGGCTCATGTTCAGCCCGACGCCACCGAACTCCACCGGCGTGGACAGGCCGAACAGCCCGAGGCCGCGCATCTCCTCGATGATGTCCCGGGGGATGGCGTCCTCGTCCGCCACGCGGTGCTCGTTGGGAATCAGGCGCTCCTTCACGAAGCGCTCCAGCATGGAGAGCAACTGCTCCAGGGTCTCGTCCTCGCGGGCGGTGAGCATGGTGGTCCTTGTCAGCGGTGCTGCAGTGCCGCCTCGACGTTGCGCACCAGGTTCACCAGCCGGGGGCCGATGTCCAACAGCAGCCGCTGACGGGGCAGCAGGAACGACGGCCCGCCGCAGTTGAAGGCCAGCAGCCCGCTGCCATCCGGCGCGATGAACGGCACCCCCACCGCGTTGACGTCCCGGTCCCAGTCTCCGACGGAGAGCGTGAAGCCGTGCGTGCGGTACTCCTCGAGCGCCTGCTCGATGCTCGCCTGGAGGCGCGGCCACTTCTCCGGCTCACGCTTGGCCATGTGGCCCATCAGGTAGCGGCGCTCGCCCTCGGGGAGCGCGGCGAGCAGCGCCCGTCCCATCGCCGTGGTGGCCAGCGGCAGCCTGGAGCCGATGTCCAGCCGCAGCGTCACCGCCGCGGTGGAGCGACAGTGCTCCACGTACACCACGTTGAGGCGGTCCCGACTGCCCAGCGACACCGGGACGTTCGCGTAGTCCGCCAGGTCCTGCATCAGCGGCCGGGCCACGTCGCGCACGCCCATGTTGGAGAGCGCCGCGAAGCCGAGCGCGAGCACCCGCGTGCCGAGCTGATACTTGCCCAGTCGCTCCGAGTACGTGAGGTAGCCCAGCCGCGTCAGCGTATGGGTCAGCCGTGAGATGGTGGGCTTGGGCAGCCCCGTGCTCGCCGCGAGCTCCTGGTTGCCGAGCATGGGGCGCTGCGGGGTGAAGGCCCGCAGAATCTCCAACCCACGCGCGAGCGCCGTCACGAATTGACGGTCCTTCACTTCCTCTTCGCTCACCTGTTCCAGCGACTCCACGAAGGGGGCACCGGCGTCGCTGGGCGGAGATGAGGGGGCTGCGAAGCGTCTCATGACAGTCCTGACAAGAGCGGGATTGCCATCACGATAAACAGACAGTACAAATGGGTCAAGGTCTGCGAAATTCAGTTTCGCATAGCGAAACAAGGAATATCCAACCATGTCCCACGTGCTCGTCGAGAAGCCCGAGGAAGGCATCGCCTTGGTGCGACTGCATCGTCCCGAGGTCCGCAATGCACTGGGATTGGAGCTGCGCCAGGAATTGGCCACGGCCTTCCGGGAGCTGGGCGCGGACGCGGCCGTGCGTTGCATCGTGCTGACGGGGGGGGCCGGAGTTCTTCGCGGCGGGCGCGGACCTGCGGGCCCTGGTGGAGGCGACGCCGGTGGACCTGTTGCTGCGGGACACCCAGCGGCTCTGGCAGTCCCTGGCCGAGTGCCCCGCGCCGGTCATCGCCGCGGTGAATGGCTTCGCGCTCGGGGGCGGCTGCGAGCTGGCGATGCACGCGGACATGATTGTCGCGGGGGAGGGCGCCAGCTTCGGCCAGCCGGAGATTCGGGTGGGCATCATGC
>NZ_SRLW01000283.1:0-12688 GCF_006518215.1 Myxococcus sp. AB025B | reverse complement strand
GTCATGACCTGCTCTCCTGGGTCTCGCCGGTGGGCCCACCGCAGTGGATGTGATTGCGCGACGGGCGCGAGGCGAGCAGCCGGTCCGTGAGCGTGTAGCCCGTCGTCATGGTGACGACGAGCAGCGCGCCGACGAGCGCCGGCGGCGCGGGCACGGGCACCCCCAGCCAGCGACAGCCGAAGCCGATGCCCAGGCCCAGCAGCAGTCCCACACACAGTTTCCAATTCACGCGTCGTTCTCCAAGGGGGTGCGGCGGGGGAGCGTCGGCGCGGCGCCGACGTAGTGATGGACCACGGGGGGCAGGGCGCCCTGGTGCAGCGCGCGCAGCTGCTCCTGCAGCGCCTTCTCCTCGTGGGTGACGCGCTCGTGCTGGCGCAGGTGCTCCATCCAGGAGCCGAGCACGAAGTACTCGAGGAACCGCCCGGGCTCCGCCGTGTCCTCCATGACGCCCCACTGCACCGCGCCGTCGCGCCGTCGCGTGTCGCCCAGCTGGTGCACCAGGGGGAGGAACGCCGCGCGACCCGTGGGGGCGACGTGGTACTCCACCGTCACGAGGACCGGGCCCTGGTCCTTCTCGACGTCCTCGGAGACCTGGGGCGTGGGCCAGTGGGCGGACGGCGCGGTGTCGCGAGCCATGGCCTGGTCCAGGCGGAAGCGCAGCGAGAAGAAACCCGCGAGCACCGCCGCGCCCGCCGCCACCGTCAGCGACACGGGCACGCCGAAGCGCTGGGCTACCGAGCCCCACACCAGGCCACCGCCGGCCATGCCCGCGGAGAACACGACGATGTAGAGCGACAGCGCGCGGGCGCGGACCCAGGTGGGCACCGACAGGTGCGTGGCCGCCTGGAGCGAGGACAGCACGCTGATCCACGCCAGCCCGTTGGCCACCATGGCCACGCCCAAGACCGGCAGGCTGCGCACGAAGGCCACCGTCACCATGGTGAGCGCGTAGAGCAGCGTCGCCCCCAGCACCCACCGGTCCACGCCCCACCGCGCCCGCATGCGGGGCAGCACGACGGCGCCCGCCACCGCGCCCGCGCCGATGCACGTGAGCAAAAGCCCGTACGTGCCCGCGCCCGCGCCCAGCTCCTTGCGCACGACGATGGCGAGCTGCGCGGGCAGCGCGCTGGCGAAGGCGTAGAAGCAGGCCGACTTGAGCAGCACCGAGCGCAAGTCTCCCGAGCGCGCCGCATACCGCAGCCCTCCGCGCAGCGCGGTGCCGAAGGGCTCCGACGGGAGCGTGGACTCCGCCTTCGCCCGCCGCCAGGACACGAGCGCCAGCAGCACGCCCAGATAGGAGACGGCGTCGATGGAGAAGGCCCACCCCACGCCGAAGCGCGCGACGATGAGCCCACCGAGTGCGGGGCCCACCGAGCGCGCGATGTTCATCCCGATGGAGCTCAGCGCCACGGCGGGCGCGAGCAGGGGCCTGGGGACCAGCTCCGCGGTGGTGGCCGCCTGCGCCGGCATGGCCAAGGCCGCGCCCATGCCCAGGGCGAACGTCAGCCCCAGCAGCGTCCACTCCGTCATCTCCCCCACCATGGAGGCCCACGCGAGCAGCGTGGCCATGACCAGCATCCACACCTGGATGGTGATGAGGTAGCGCCGCCGGTCGACGATGTCCGCCAGCGTGCCCGCCACCAGCGCGAACACGACGACGGGCATCGTGGTGGCCGACTGCACCGCGGCCACCATCAGCGGCGAGCCGGTGCGCTCCGACATGAACCACGCCGCGGCCACGTCGTGCACCCAGGTGCCGATGTGGCTGGCCAGCACCGCGAGCCACAGCGTGCGGAACGTGGCGTGACGCAGGGGCGCCAGGGCCCCCACCTCCTGGGCCACGGGCGCGGGGCCCGCCGCGACGTTCGCTTCAGAAGGCATAGCAGAGGCACCCCAGCGCTCCCCAGAAGCCCGTCGCGTCGGAGGTGGGGACCTCGTGGCGTGACGCGTGTGTCCTCCCGTGGCCGTGCACGGCGCAGCCGTCGCCGTGGGCGTGTGACGCGTTGGCGAGGGCCTCGCGGGCCTGGGCCAGCGTGCCGCCCTGGTAGCCGCCGAAGCGATTCACCGGGGACCAGTCCGGCATGGGCCGGGGCAGCTCGGGCGCCAGCGGCTCGAAGTCTCCCGTGCCGTGCACCACCCGGCCGCCCACCACCGTGAGCACGCTGGTGATGTGCTGGATGGACTCCTCGGGCACCTGGAAGTAGTCCGAGGACAGCACGGTGAAGTCCGCGAGGTAGCCCCGCTTGAGCAGTCCCTTCTTCTCCTGCTCGTGGGAGAACCACGCGCTGCCGTGCGTCCACAGGCGCAGGGCCTCCTCGCGCTCGAGCAGGTTGTCCTCGCCGTACATGGACAGGCCGCCCAGCGTGCGGCCCGTGACGAGCCAGTACAGCGCCACCCAGGGGTTGTAGCTGGCCACGCGCGTGGCGTCCGTGCCCGCGCCCACCGGCACACCCAGCTCCAGCATCTTCCGGACGGGCGGCGTGCGGCGCAGGGCGTCCTGGCCGTAGCGCTCCTGGAAGTACTCGCCCTGGTAGACCATGCGGTGCTGCACGGCGATGCCGCCGCTGAGCGCGCGCACCCGCTCGATGTTGCGCTCGGAGATGGTCTCCGCGTGGTCGATGAACCAGTGCAGGCCGTCCAGCGGCACCTCGCGGTTCACCTTCTCGTAGACGTCCAGCACCCGGCTGATGCTCTCGTCGTAGGTGGCGTGGATGCGGAAGGGCCAGCGCTTGCTGGCGAGCAGGTGGACGACGGACTCCAGCTCACCCTCCATGCCCGCGGGCAGCTCCGGGCGGGGCACGCGGAAGTCCTCGAAGTCCGCCGCGGAGAACACCAGCATCTCGCCCGCGCCGTTGTGGCGCATCATGTCGTCGCCCTGCCGGGGCGAGAGCATGCGGGTCCAGCGCTCGAAGTCCGCCTGCTCGGAGCCCTTCTTCTGGGTGAAGAGGTTGTACGCGATGCGCACCGTCAGCTCGCCGTCGGCGTGCAGCTTCTGGATGATGTCGTAGTCCTCCGGGTAGTTCTGGAAGCCGCCGCCCGCGTCGATGACGGAGGTGACGCCCAGCCGGTTGAGCTCGCGCATGAAGTGGCGCGTGGAGTTGAGCTGGTACTCCGGCGGCAGCTTGGGGCCCAGCGCGAGCGTGGCATAGAGGATGAGGGCGTTCGGGCTGGCCAGCAGCAGGCCGGTGGGGTTGCCGCGCGCGTCGCGCTCGATGCGGCCCCCGGGCGGCTCGGGCGTGTCCTTGCCGTAGCCCACCGCGCGCAGGGCGGCGCCGTTGAGCAGGGCCCGGTCATACAGGTGGAGGATGAAGACCGGTGTCTCGGGCGCCGCGGCGTTGAGCTCGGCGAGCGTGGGCAGGCGCTTCTCGACGAACTGGTGCTCGCTGAAGCCTCCCACCACGCGGACCCACTGGGGCGCGGGCGTGCGGGCCGCCTGCTCACGCAGCATCGCCATGGCGTCCGCCAGCGAGCGCACGCCGTCCCACCGCAGCTCCAGGTTGTAATTGAGCCCGCCGCGAATCAGGTGGATGTGGCTGTCATTGAGGCCGGGGATGAGCCTGCGCCCGCCCGCGTCGATGACCCGGGTGGAGGCGGTCGCGAGCGCCATGATGTCTCGCTCGTCTCCCACGGCCTCCACGACGCCGTCGGTGATGGCCAGGGCTTGGGCCTGGGGGAGGTCCCGGTCCAGGGTGGTGACGCGGGCGTTGCGGACAATCAGGTCGGCCATGAGGGGGAGCTCGTGCAGAGGGGGAGGCGGGACGACGGCCCGGCGGAGCGCTCGAGAGGGGGCTTCGAGTCCACCGCCGGGGTACGAAGGGGCACGGCGGACGTCAGTGACCGCCGCCCTCGGAGGCGTTGAACATGCTCTTGGCGTACTGCACGCCCAGGCCGTAGCCGCCGCCGTGGGCGACCGCGACGCCCGTGGTCATGGCGTAGGTGGCGCCGCGCGCCCAGTCGCGCTGGAGCTCCAGCAGGTACTGGAGGCTGGTCATGGGGATGGCGCCGGCCTGCACCATGCGCTGCACGGCGCGCTCGTGGGCCTCCTGGGACACGTCACCGCTGGCGTCGGTGATGACATACACCTGGAAGCCCTGGTCGATGGCGGACAGCACCGGGCCGACGATGCACACGCCCGTCCAGAGACCGGCGAACACGACTCGGGACTTGTCGAAGCGGTTGACCTGCTCGGTGACGTTCGGGTCCTCCCAGCAGTTCATCGTGGTGCGGTCGATGACCTTCGCCTCGGGGAAGACCTCCTTGATTTCAGGGAACAGGGGGCCGGAGAAGCTCTTCTCCGCGACGGTGGTGAGCAGCGTGGGGACGCGGAAGCCCGCGGCGGCCTTGCAGACGAGCGCGGTGTTGTTGCGCAGCAGCGGCAGCTCGATGCTGTGCGTGGCGAAGGCCATCTGGGACTGGTGGTCCACCAGGATGAGCGCGTGGTTGTCCGGGGTGAGCAGGCTCTTGCCGGGCGTGGGGGAGGCGTTGGGCATGGGGCGTCTCGGGGGACTTCGGGGGTGTCAGGGAATTGATTCCAGTCATTGTCATGAAACACGGGGAGGCCCGTGTCGGCATCACCCGAATGGGGGATGCGCCGTTTCGATGGGCAGCCTCGCGGATGTGAGTCTTTTCACGGGGCGACGACGGGGGTACCTTGCGACGCATGACTTCGAAGGACGCGAACATCCGCATCCTGGTGGTCGACGACCATCCGATGTTGCGTGAAGGGCTGTGCGGGATGATTGCCGGTCAGCCGGACATGACGCTCGTGGCGGAGGCGGAGACGGGCGAGCAGGCGCTGAGGGCGTACCGGACGCACACGCCGGACATCACGCTGATGGACGTGCAGATGCCGGGGATGAACGGCATCGACGCCATCACCGCCATCCGCGCGGAGTTCCCCACGGCGCGCATCATCGTGCTGACGACCTACAAGGGGGATGCGCAGGCGCTGCGCGCCATCAAGGCGGGGGCGTCCGGCTACCTGCTCAAGAGCATGCTGCGCAAGGAGCTGGTGGAGACCATCCGGAGCGTGCACGCGGGCCGTCGCCGCATCGCCGCAGACATCGCGTCGGAGCTGGCGGAGCACGTGGCGGATGACGAGCTGACGGCGCGCGAGCGGGAGGTCCTGCTCTGCGTGGCGGCGGGCAACGCGAACAAGGAGGTCGCCGCGCAGATGGGCATCTCCGAGGAGACCGTCAAGACGCACATGAAGAACGTGCTGACGAAGCTCTCCGCGCGGGACAGGACGCACGCCGTGGTGGTGGCGATGCGCCGGGGCATCATCGACCTGTGAGGTGAGCCGGGCTCAGGGTTTGGTGGCCTCGCGGGTCATCTCCACCATGGTGGGGCGCCAGCCCAGGCGGGCGAACATGCGCTGGGCGGCCTCGTTCTTCGCGGCGGTGTGCAACACGACGCGCGGCACGCCCAGGGCGGTGAGCCGGCGCATGAGCTCCTCGGCGAGCTGGGCGCCCACGCCCGCCTTGCGCGCCTTGGCGTCCACCCAGAGGTCGTGGAAGCCTCCGGAGCGATCCAACAGGGCGTTCCAGTCCACGGGCTCCACGCGGCCGTAGGCGTAGCCCACCACCTCGCCATCCATCTCCGCGACGATGACGACGGCGTCCGCCTTGCGCGCCTCGCGTCCCAGCCACCAGCGGTAGCCGGACTCGACGTCGTCGGGCAGCATGAAGCGCTGCTGGTCGAAGTCGTGATGGAGCTGGGCGAGCGCCGCGCCCATGCGGCCCAGGGCGGGTTCGTCGGAGGGCTGTGCGGGACGGACGGTGACGGCCATTCGGGGCTCCTGCTGTGTGTCGCGCGAGAGGCGTGCGGGGCGGAGAGACTCACACAGGCCCGAGGCGCGTGCACGGCTCGCGTTGCCACTGTAGGGTGGTGGACCGTGTCGTCCGGGGCCGACCGTTGCGCCGGGAAGGGCGTGTGAAGCGCTGGATGGCTACAAGAGTCCGGCCGAAAACAGGCACGGGCTGGAGGGCCAGGAAAGTCCGGCCGAAAGCGGGCCACGGGCTGGAGGGCCAGGAAAGTCCGGCCCAAAGGCAGACGCCTGGGTTCGTGGAAGATTTGTCTTCACAAGAGACGGCCGCGCGAGCAAGGCTCGAGGAAGAACGCGAGCTGTGACGACGTCTCGTCGTGGAATGGCACCGGGCCATCGCCACGAGGAATCCTGACACGTCCGTCGTGGGGCACGCGCTCTGCTGATGTTTGTCAATCAATGACGAAGGAGCTGGGCATGTCGAAGTCGACGGAGTCGAGTCCTGGGAACTCGCAGTCTCACGCATTCCGGCTGGGGAATCGGCCGGACATCCTGACCATCCTGGTCCTCGCAGCGGCTGGGCGGCTGGAGGAGCTCGCGGGGAGGCCCGCTGCGGGACAGACGGGCGTCACGTTGCGATGGGCGATTCGGGTCTGGCACATGCTCGACCCCGTTTGTTTCCCCTCGCCGAACCTGGATGACTACGCCATGGTCAACGCGGTCGAGGCGGTTCATTACCGGGGCAAGACCGGTCGGACGGAGGGGACCGAGCAGGAGATTCGCGCGGAGGGGAATCTGCGTCGCCTTCGGGGCGTGTTGGCTGGATACGATTGCATCGTGGCGCTGGGGCAGAGTGCGATGACCGCCGTCGAGGCCGCGGGGTCCGAAGCCCTGTACTCGGGAAACCACCCGTCCCTGCAGGCCCTCAACCGCATGTACGTGTCGTCGGAGAGGACGCCCGTGGAGCGGCGGGCGGATCGGGTCGCGCAGTGGGCCAGGACGGTGATGGCCTGACGACGGCGGAGTGAGCGCGGAGGTCGCTTGGGGCTTGCTGTCAGCCGACGAGCCGCTTGCTCTTGTTGCGCCGGCGCTCTCGGACGTCGGAGCTGACCATGTCCACCATGCTCGTCCCCGCGATGCCGGCGACGGCGAGGCCGCCGAACATCACCACGTAGCTGGACACGCCCGCGCCACCGCACTCGACGCACGCGATGGCCGGGTCGTCCGGCGCGTAGTGGACGGCCATCTTCGTGCCGGAGGCATACCGGCGCGTCAGTCGCTGTGCGTCCGGCAGCGCGCCCGTGTCGTTGCCGCCGAAGGAGACGGTGTCGGACGTGTAGTGGCTGCCGCCCACCGTGTACTCGTAGCGCACCTCGGGGTGGAAGCGGGTGTTGCGCCGGTCGTGCATCGTCTGCACGGACGAGGAGACGACGGTGCCCTCGGTGGTGGGCCACTGCTCGCTCGCATGCGCGCGGTACAGCAGGCGCCCGCCTCCGTAGGCCAGCATCACGCCGAACAGCAGCATCAACCCCATCATCAATCCCTTCATCATCTCGGCCTGTCCTCGCGCTGGCCCGGGGAGGCCCCAGGGCTCACGGTTCGCTTCCTGCAGTGCAGAAGCCGCGCCAGCATCTCTCCTCGGGGCCATCATCCGGCGATGGGGCAATTCGCCCCGCGTGGGGCGGTTCGCCCCAGGCCCGTTCGCTTGGGGCTCCCCGGAACGCGTCAACGGGGGCAGACTGTGAGGACCATGCCCTCCCTCGACACCGAGCTGGAAACCGCCCGTCGAATCGCCCGTGAAGCAGGCGCCGTGCTGCTCCAGGTCTACGCCACACCCTTCGCGGTGGAGGACAAGGCGGGCGGGCAGGGGCCCGTCACCGAGGCGGACACCCGCGCCAACGCGCTCATCGTGGACGCGCTGCACCGGGCCTTCCCGAAGGACGGCGTGGTGGCGGAGGAGTCGGAGAACGATGCGGTGGCGACGCGCTTCGAGCGGTGCTGGTTCGTGGACCCGCTCGATGGCACCCAGGAGTTCGTCCATCGCAACGGCGAGTTCGCCATCCACATCGGGCTGGCCATCGGCGGCGAGGCGCGGCTGGGCGTCGTCTATCGGCCGGTGGGGGACAAGCTCTACTCGGGCGTGGTGGGGGAGGGCGGCTTCGTGGAGGAGGCGGGCGCGCGCCGGGCCCTGCGGGTGTCGGACGTGGCGGAGCCCTCGGCGCTGCGCCTGGTGGTGTCACGCTCACATCGCTCGAAGCTGACGAACCAGGTGGTGGCGCGGCTGGGAATCACCCGCGAGCAGGAGTCCGGCTCGGTGGGCATCAAGTGCGGCCTGCTCGCGGAGTCCATCGCGGACCTCTACCTGCACGTCAGCTCCAAGAGCTACCGCTGGGACAACTGCGCGCCGGAGGCGGTGCTGCGCTCCGCGGGCGGAATCCTCACGGACCTGGGCGGCACGCCGTATCGCTACGACACCGCGGAGCTCCAGAACGTGCGCGGCCTGTTGGCCTGCAACGCCACGGCCTTCCCCCACGTGCAGCCCGTGGTCACCCGCTTCGCTCGCGAGGCGGGGCTGCTCGAGTAGGGGCTCCGACGTGCGTCAGGCTTCATCCGCCGCGTGGCGGAGCTGCGCGAAGAGCCGGGCCAGGTCGGGGAGCTGGTAGTGGGCGTTGAGCCCGCTGGGATTCGGCAGCACCCACAGGCGCGTGGCGCCGAGCGTCTCCGGCTGGAGCCCGAGCTTCGCCTTGGGCCTCGCGAAGGCCGTGCGGTACGCCCCCACGCCCAGCACCGCGAGGAAGCGCGGCCGATGGCGACGGACCTTGTCCTCCAGGGACTTCGCGCCTGCCCTCAGCTCCGAGTCGTCGAGCTGGTCCGCCGTCGCCGTGGCCCGGTCGACCACGTTGGTGATGCCCAACCCGAACCCCAACAGCGCCCCCTGCTCCGAGGGCGACAACTGCCGGGGCGTGAAGCCCGACTGGTGCATCGTCGGCCAGAAGCGATTGCCCGGGCGCGCGAAGTGGTACCCCACCACCACCGAGTACAGGCTGGGATTGATGCCGCAGAACAGCACGCGCAACCCCGGGCCGATGAGGTCCGGCATGGTGTGGCCCATGGCGGCATCGAGCTCCTCGCGCGTGGGTCGCCGTGATGCGGGCATGGGGCGCTTCTCGCACCCCTGGCGGGCCATGACAACGCTTCGCTGGCGCCCGGCGCGTCCGCTGGGGCACTCTGTCGCGATGCGTCCCCGTGGGGACGTCCCCTTCTGATTGCTGGAGACCCCGCACATGGCTCACATCGTGACGCTGACGCTCAACCCCGCCATCGACGTCGCGACGTCCGTGCCGGAAGTCACGCCGGAGCACAAGCTGCGCTGCGGCTCGGTGCGCAGGGACCCGGGCGGCGGCGGCATCAACGTGGCCCGCGTGGTGCGCGAGCTCGGCGGTGAGTCCATCGCCGTCTACACCCGCGGCGGCGCCACGGGGCTGCTGCTCGAGGAGCTGCTGGAGGAGAAGGGCCTCCTTCGCCGCTCCATCCCCGTGGAGGGCTCCACCCGCGAGAGCTTCACCGTCGCCGAGGGCAACAGCGCCCGCGAGTACCGCTTCATCCTCCCCGGCCCCGTCCTCACCGAGCGCGAATGGCAGCGCTGCCTGGACGCGGTGGGCGAGGTGTCCCAGGGCGCCGCCTTCATCGTCGCCAGCGGCAGCCTGCCCCAGGGCGTCCCCGAGGACTTCTACGCGCGCGTCGCGCGACTCGCCAAGAAGCTGGGCGTGCGCTGCGTGGTGGACACCAGCGGCAAGGCGCTCGCCGCCGCCCTGGAGGAGGGCGTGTTCCTCGCCAAACCCAACCGCCGCGAGCTGCGGGAGCTGACGGGCATGCAGGTGGAGGACCTGGACGCCCAGGCCTCGGCCGCCCGGGAGCTGGTCGCCCGGGGCCGCGCGGAGGTGCTCGCCGTGTCCATGGGCGCCGATGGCGCGCTGCTCACCACCCGCGACGTCCAGCTCCGCGCCTCGCCGCCTCCAGTGCAAACCCACAGCTCCGTCGGAGCCGGGGACAGCTTCGTGGCCGGGGTGACGCTGGCGCTCGCCCGGGGACAGTCCCTGGAGGAGGCCCTGCGCTGGGGCATCGCCTCCGGCACCGCGGCGCTCCTGTCCCAGGGGACCGACCTGTGCGTCCGGGCCGACGTCGAGCGTTTGTTCATGCAGGTGAAGGCGCTGCCCATGGCGCGTTCGTAACCCGGGTGGGCCTTGCCTCCTCGCACGCCCGCCGGGCGGGGCGGCGGCATGTCTCGACAAGGATGGCCGGGATTGACCAGAGTGCGCTCGCGTGTCCGCCCCCACTCCGCCGCTCCCCGCTGATTCCCGTGTCCGCCTCGGCCCCTGGCATTGGGTCGCGCTCCTCGTCGGCGTGACGCCGCTCGTGGTGTACGCGTTCTCGCCGCGCGTCGGTGACCTGGACCTCTACTTCCGGACGGCGCGCGCGTTCCTCACCGGGGCCACGCCCAACCAGGACTTCCGCTTCGAGTATCCGCCCTACGCGCTGCTCTGGTTCGTGCCGGCCGCGTGGCTGCGCTCCACGCAGTGGGAGTTCGTCCCCGTGTTCGGCCTGCAGCTGGCCATCATGGACGGGCTCATCAAGTGGACGCTCCTGCGCGAGGGCGCGCGGCGCTGGGGCCGCGAGTGGCGCTCCGTCGTCCCGTGCCTGGCGTACTCGGTGACGTCGTGGGCGGCGGCGCTCTACTACCTCAAGCGCTACGACCTCATCCCCGCGGTGCTGACGCTGGGCGCGCTGGTGGCGCTGGCCCGGCGGCGGGACGCGCTCGCGGGCCTGGTGCTCGCGGTGGGCATCGTGACGAAGCTCTACCCCGTGGTGCTGGTGCCGCTCGCGGTGGCGGTGTGCTGGAAGCGCGGCACGCTGGGCAAGCTGGTGATGGGATTGACGCTGGGCGTGGCGCCGCTGGTGCCGCTGAGCTTCGTGTGGCCGTGGTGGGGCTTCGCGTCGTTCCACGTCGACCGGGGCCTGCAGGTGGAGTCGCTGGGTGCGTCCCTCCTGTGGGCGGCGCACCACCTGGGGCTGGTGAAGGGAGTGCTCTGGGTGCACGCGCCGGCGGCGTACGAGCTGCACGGCGCCGTGGCCGAGGGCGTGAGGGCGACGACGCGCTGGCTGTGGGTGGCCGGCTCGCTGGGCATGGCCGCGCTGGGCATGTGGTCGGTGCGCCGCAAGATGCCGGAGCGGGTGGAGGACCTGGCCCGGCTGGCGCTGGGGCCGCTGGTGGCCTTCATCATCCTGAACCCGGTGCTCAGTCCCCAGTTCCTCACGTGGCTGATGGGCGCCGCGGCGCTGTCGCTCCTGTCCGGCTCGCGCTCGGTGGCGGTGCTCGTCCTGGTGGCGGCCATCCTGTCGCGAGGCGTCTTCGTGGGCCCCACGTACAAGCATGGGCTGGGCATCCCGCAGACGCTGCTCCTGCTCACGCGCAACGGGCTGCTGATGGCCGCGGCGGTGCTGCTCGTGCGTGATGCGTGGCGCCGGGCCTCCGCGAGCGCCTCCGCGCCGGACGCCTCCGTGCCGCCGGTGGACTTCATCCCCGCGGCGACGGAGCCGGTGGACCCCGCGAGCGTGGGGCTCGCCGCTCAGCGACGGTAGGGCACGCCGCCCTTCATCACCCATCGCACGCGGCGCACGGCGGAGATGTCCTTCGTGGGCTCTCCGTCCACGGCGACCAGGTCCGCGAGGAGCCCGGGCTTCACCTGCCCGAGCGAGTCCTCGCGGTGCAGCATCCGCGCGTTGCCGGACGTGGCTGCCTGGAGCACCTGCACGGGCGTCATGCCGTACTCCACCATCAGCTCCAGCTCGCGCCCGTTCTCTCCGTGCGCGAACACGCCCGAGTCCCCGCCCACGCACATGGGGACCCCGGCCGCGAGCGCCGCGCGGAAGCTGACCTTCTTGGACTGGATGGCGGCGGGCTCCGGGTCCACGCCCTTCTTCCAGCCGTGGTAGCGGTAGAGCGCGTCGCCGGCCGCGAGCGTGGGGCAGAAGAAGACGCCCCGCTGAGCCATGAGGCGGAAGACCTCCGTCGTGCCGCCGTCGCCGTGCTCGATGCTCTCCGCGCCGGCGAGCACCGCGCGGCGCATGCCCTCGGGTGTGCTGGCGTGCACGGAGACGGGACGGCCGCCGTCGCGCGCGGTGTCGACGATGCGCTTCAGCTCCTCGAGCGAGTAGGTGGGGCGCGCCTCGCCACCGGGGCCCCAGCGGTAGTCGCCGTAGACCTTCACCCAGTCCGCGCCCCGGCCCATCTGTTCGCGCACCGCGCGCACCAGCGCGTCCTCGCCGTCGGCCTCCTCGGCGCCCTGGGGGACGTGCCACTCGGGGGCGAAGCCCTTGGGGCCGTAGGTGCCGCTGGCCACCAGCGAGCGCGTGGCCACGAGCAGGCGGGGGCCGGGGATGATGCCCTGCTGGATGGCCTGCTTGAGGCCGACGTCCGCGTCACCCGCGCCCTCGGTGCCCAGGTCGCGCGCGGTGGTGAAGCCCGCGAGCAGCGTGGCCTTCGCGTGCTGGGTGGCGCGGGCCACGCGCAGGGCCAGGGCCTCCTTCAGGACCTGGTCGTTCCAGTTCGCCTCGTTGTACGGGTGGAGGAAGAGGTGGGAGTGGCCCTCGATGAAGCCGGGCAGGAGCGTGGCGCCGGCGAGGTCGACCCCCTCGGCGCCCTCGGGGACCTGGACCTGGCCCGCGGGGCCGGCGGCGGTGATGCGCTCACCGGTGACGACCACCACCCAGCCCGCGTGGGGCTTCGCGGTGACGCCGTCGAAGACGCTCGTGGGGCGGAGCACGTAGCTCTTGGGTGGCGTGGGGCTCGCGGGCTGCTGGGCCGAGGCCGTGGTGACGACGAGGGCGAGGAGGAGGGCGCGCATGGCGGTGCCGGGGAGTGGG
>NZ_SRLW01000282.1:0-12695 GCF_006518215.1 Myxococcus sp. AB025B | reverse complement strand
GCACGCCGCCAGCGTTCGTTCTGAGCCAGGATCAAACTCTCCAATTTTTATTTTGAAGGTTGAACCGGCGTCAGCTGAGGCCCGGCTAAGGAACCTCAACTCGCTGATTCACTACAGGCCCTGCCGGCATGCGCTTCTCAGCGCTCCCTGACTGGGGCCTTCTCAAAGATTGACTGCGGTTTCCGCAATCCTTCTCTTCTTCTTGGGCTTGCTATTTGGTTTTCAAAGATCGAGTCGCTTGTCTCCACCGCGACTTCTTGTTATCGTTCTTCTTGTCCGCCGCTCGCTGCTTTCGGCGGGCTGCATCTTTTATTCAGGTCCGCGTCAGCTGTCAACTTCGACTTGCGTCCCTTTGGCTCTCTCGAAGTCTTCAGCGCCGCCCAGTGGCTTCCGCTGTTTCTCTTCGTGAGGGGCGCGGCTTCTACCTCTTCGCCGCATCCCGTGTCAACCGCTGCTTCGCTGACCGCCCCGTCGCTCCCGCCCGCTTGCTTCCGGGCTTCTTCGTCGGGGCGCGGCTTCTACCACCGCCGCATCTTCTGTCAACCCACTGCGCTGACCGCCGTATTTCCGATGTCGTCCTGCCTTCGCGTGAAGTGCTCCGCACCAGTGCGCGGCTTCGTTGCGAGGGGCGCGGCTTGTACCACCGCCGCGACTGAAGTCAAACCGTCGACAAGCTGCCCTCCCCCGCCGACCCAGTTCAGTGCCGTCTCCCATGAGACGACGTCCTGCACCACCACCCGCACGCCCACTGAACCACTACCATCCGGTCGACCATGTATGGAGCGCTCCGGAGGATGTCAACTCGTTGTCACGAGCCGCTCCGGACGCTTGCCTGCCCCCTGAGGGCCCACTCTGGGCCGCCACGAGGCGCACGGTCCTATCCATTCTGAATCAGAGAACCACAGCGCCCGAGGCGCTGATTCCACGGCGTTTCCGACGTGGCTCCCGGCGACGCGAAGGCGACCTGCCCTTGCGCGCCTCGCCGTGAGGTGGGCGGCTTATCCACCAAGCCAGGGACCAGCGCAAGAAGTTTGCTTCTCGTCACTTCGGCGCCGCCTGGAGGACACCGCTCCCAGGCTCAGACGCCGAGCTTCAACCGGGAGACGTCCGCCCGCCCCCGGCGGCATCCCTCGGCGACGACCACGGCCTTGAGCTCACTGTAGGCCCGGTCGAAGTCGTCATTCACGACCACATAGTCGTACGCGGCGATTCCCCGCTCCATCTCGGAGCGCGCCGCCAGCATGCGCCGACGGATGGTCTCGTCAGAGTCCGTCTGCCGGTCCCTCAGACGACGCTCGAGCTCTTCCATGGACGGAGGCAGCACGAAGATGAGGACCGCGTCCGGGTGCTTGCGCTTGATGGCCTGGCCCCCCTGCACGTCGATGTCGAAGATGGCGACGCCCCGGTTGGCCCGGGCGATGTCCACCGTCGACTGGGGGCTCCCGTAGAAGTGGCCGTGAACCTCCGCCCACTCCACGAACTCGCCGCGTTCGATCTTCGCCTGGAAGGTGGCCACGTCCACGAAGTGGTAGTCGACGCCCTCCTGCTCCTTGCCTCGGGGCCGGCGCGTCGTGACGCTGATGGAGAAGTTCGCCTGGGGCGTCTCCCGGAGGAGCCGGTGGGCCAGGGTGGTCTTCCCCGCTCCAGAGGGGGCGGAGAGGACGAGCAACAGACCGGGCGGAAGGATGGTGGTTTCGCTCATTCGACGTTCTGCACCTGTTCGCGGATGCGCTCGACCTCGGCCTTCATCGAGACCACGCGCGCGGAGATGTCCGCGTGCTGGCTCTTGGAGCCCGTCGTGTTCACCTCGCGGTGCATCTCCTGCACGAGAAAGTCCATGCGGCGGCCCGTGGGCTCCTGGCTCGCCATGAGGGCGCGGAACTGCTCGAGGTGGCTCGCAAGGCGCGTCACCTCCTCGGCGATGTCCGTGCGCTCGGCGAAGAGCGCGACCTCCTGGGCCAGCCGCTGCGGGTCCACCGCGACGCCGCGCGCCAGCTCCGCGACGCGCTCGGTGAGCCGCTGCTGGTAGTCCTGCACCGCGCGGGGCGCCAGCTGCGCCACCTCCCGGCTCCACCCCTCGAGCAGCTTCATGCGCGCATCGAGGTCGGCGTGGATGGCCTCGCCCTCGACAAGCCGCATCTTCTCCAGGGCCCCGAGCGCCTGGTCCAGCGCCGCCGTCACCGCGGGCGTCGCGGACTCCAGGTCGACGCCCTTCTCCTCCAGGCGGACCACGCCCTGCTGGTTGGCCACCTGGGACCAGGTGACGTCCTGGGAGAGGCCCAGCTCCTTGGCCAGCTCCCGGAAGGTGCGCAGGTACTCGCGCGCCAGGTTGAGGTCCACCGTGGGCACGGTGCCCGAGGCCGTGGAGGACTGCCGCTTCACCAGCAGCTCCACCGAGCCACGCGCCAGCCGGTCCTTCACCTGCTTCGTGACGAGCGGCTCCAGGGAGGCGAGCTCGCGCGGCAGGCGCGCCTTCACCTCGCAGAACTTGTGATTGAGCGAGCGCAGCTCCACGGAGACCTCTTCGTCTCCCACGCGCGCGCGGCCCGCGCCAAACCCGGTCATGCTCTTCAGCATTGGGCGGTTGCTAGGGGCTTTCCGCCCGCAGGTCAAGCAGCGTGCTTGCACGCCTTTCAGTTCTGTGTAGGGTCCGCGCCGCGATGTCCTGGCACAAGCGGCTCGAGTTATGGGCGAAGCTGGCACTCGCGCTCGTGGCGTCCCTGCTGTTCTGGCGCCCCGGCCGCAAGCTGCGCCCCGGAAAGTCTCTCCCCGTCCCCCGGAAGGTGCTGCTCGTGCGGCCCGACAACCGCGTGGGCGAGGCCCTGCTCACCACTCCCCTGCTGCGCGCCCTCAAGGCCCAGGTCCACCCCGCGCCCGAGGTCCATGTCCTGGTCCACGCCAAGGTGGCCCGGGTCCTCGCCAACCACCCCGACGCGGACCAGGTCATCGCCTTCGACCGTCGCCGCATCTGGGCCGGGCCCCTGGCCCCCGGCATCCGTGCCCTGCGTCAGGCGAACTACGACCTCGTGGTCGACTGCGCCAACTGGGAGGCCCCGTCCGTGACGAGCGCGCTGGTGTCGAGACTCGCCGGTCCTCGCGCCGTGGTCGTCGGGCCCAAGGTCTGGCCGGTGACGTACCTGCACTCGCTCTCCGTTCCAGCACGGCCCGACACCCGCAGCGAGGCCGTCCAGCGCACCCACTTGCTCTCTCCCGTGGCTGGCAACGAGCTGGCTCGGGAGCTGTCCTTCCGGGAGCCGTACATCCGCGACTCCTTCCGCACGTTCCTGGAAGAGGACGCCTCCGTGCCGTGCGCGGTCATCAATCCCGGCGGCCGACTGGGGCCCCGTCGCATCCCCCCGGAGGCCTTCGCCGCCGCGGCGCGGGCGCTGCTGGAGGTGGGCCGCACGCCCATCGTGACGTGGGGGCCCGGCGAGGAAGAGCTCGCGAAGGCCGTGCTCGCCGGTGCGCCCGGGGCCCGACTGGCGCCTCCCACCAACCTGGATGAGCTCGCGGCCCTGATGCGCGCCGCGGGCCTCACGGTGTGTAACAACACCGGCCCCATGCACCTGTCCGTCGCCGTGGGTGCGCCGACGTTGGCGTTCTTCCTCCGGATGGACATGGAGCGCTGGGGCCACGCCTATGGCCCACACCGCATGGTCGACCTCACGTCCATCGTCGATGGCGCGGGAGGACAGGGGCTCGAGGCTCGCGCCGCCGAAGAGGCGCGGTCCTTCGCCGCGGAGCTCACCGCCTAGGCGCGTCCTCGCGAGTCATCAGCTCGGGAAGCAGCTGCGGCACGCCGTCCTTCACGGGCCACGAGGCATGGCAGGCCACGCAGTGGAGCCGCTCCGTGGCGCCAGTCCCCAGGACGACGAGCGCCCCCTTGCATCGGGGGCAGCCCAGCACCGCCAGGAGCGGGGCATCCATGGGCTACTTCGCGTCCTCACGCCCGAGCCGACGCGCCAGCTCCGTGGTGCTGTGGTTCTTCGGGTCGCCCGACACCGCGGTGCGGCCCCCGTAGGCGCGAACCTCGTCACCCTCGGGGATGCTGTCGGGCGTGTAGTCCGTGCCCTTCACATGCACGTCCGGCCTCAACACCCGGATGATTCCGCGCACGTTCGGCTCGTCGAAGACGATGACCCGGTCCGTGCACGCGAGGGCGGCGACCAGCTCCGCGCGCTCGTTCTCCGGGATGTGCGGCCTGCCAGGCCCCTTGTACGCGCGCGTCGAGGCGTCCGAGTTCACCGCCACCACCAGCACGTCCGCCAGCTCGCGCGCGCCCTCCAGGTAGCGCACGTGGCCCACGTGCAGCAGGTCGAACACCCCGTTGGCGAGCGCCACCGTGCGGCCCTCCTGCTTCCAGCGGGCCCTCGCCTCCGCCACCTGCTCGAGCGACTGAATCTTCTCCAAGGTGCTCATCGCGCGCTCCGCAGCTCCGCCAGCAGCTCATCCCGGGACACCGTCGCGGTCCCTGGCTTCTGCACCACCATGGAGCCAGCCACGTTCGCCAGCCTCGCCGCCTCGCCGAACGAGGCACCGGCCGCGACGGCCAGCGAGAACGTCGCAATCACCGTGTCGCCCGCGCCCGTTACATCCACCGCGGCCTTCGCTCCGTGCACCGGGATGAGGTCCACGCCCCCGTCCGCGTCGAAGAGCGCCATGCCGTGGCGGCCCCGCGTCACCAGCAACGCGCGGCATCCCAGCCGGCGCACCGCTTCCTTCCCAGCCAGGAGCAGGTCCTCCTCCGAGCGCACGGGCCGGCCCGCGAGCGCCTCCAGCTCGGGCTCGTTGGGCTTGCACACCGTCAGCCCCGAGAACGACGCGAGCGCATAGCGGCTGTCCACGCACACCGGCAGCCCATCCGCCGCGAGCTTGCGGAGCACACCTCGCACCTCGTCGTTCAGCACCCCCGCGCCGTAGTCCGAGACGACCACCGCGTCCGCGTCCCGAGCGGCCTGCTCCACGTGACGGGCCAGGGCCTTGCGCACCCGGGGCGGCAGCTCCGAGCGCTGTCCCCGGTCCAGGCGCAGCATCTGCTGCCGCGTGGTGCTCAGGCCACCGGCCAGGATGCGCGTCTTCGTCTCCGTCGCGATGTCTCGACCGCCCACCGCATGCAGCCGGACGCCGGCCTCGGAGAACAGGTGGCGCAGCTCGCCGCCCATCTCGTCCGCGCCGAGCACACCGACGGCCGTCACCTGGCCCGTCAAGGCGCGGACGTTGGCCGCGACATTCGCGCCTCCGCCCAGCTTCACCTCCGCGGACTCGTAGCGGACGATGAGCACGGGCGCCTCGCGGCTCACCCGGTCCGTCTGTCCGTAGATGTAGTGGTCTGCGACGAGGTCCCCGACCAGCAGCACGCGACGACGCGAGAACGCGAGCGGCAGGCGAGAGGGCAAGGGCGAGGAGCGAACGGGCGAGACCGCGGCCATGGCGGCGGTTTGTCCCACAGCCCCCCTCGTCTCACAAGTCGCCTGACGCGCCCGCCAGCCCGAGCGCCCGATACAGGTGGGCCTCTCCCTCCAGCACCTCCACCCCCAACCGCACCTTCCACGCCGCGAACCCGGGCGGCAGCCGCACCGCGTCCTTCTCCGTCGTCACCACCACCCCGCCTCGACGCGCCGCCCGCTGGACCACGTCCTTCAGCTCCTCGGCAGTGAAGCGGTGATGGTCCGGGAACAGCGCCGCGTCGACGACCTCCACCCCCAGCGTCCTCAGGGTCTTCAGGAAGCCCCCCGGCCGGCCAAGCCCCGCCAGCGCCAACACGCCCTGCCCTCTCAGGCGCTCCGGTGGATGCGACATGCCCTCCGGGTCCACCCATGCCGAGGGCCCATAGCGCGCTCGCACCCGGGGAATCGACTCGGCTTCTCGCGGAAGGCTCACCGCTGGGGGCTCACCCACGGCCGCCGCGGACGTGCGCACCCAGAGCAGCGTGGCGCGTCGAATCGATGAAGCGGGCTCACGCAGCGGACCTCGCGGAAGCATGTGGCCATTGCCCAGCCCCACCGCCTCGTCCACCACCACCAGGTCTTCGTCCCGCGCGAGGCGACGGTGTTGAAAGCCATCGTCGAGCAACACCGTGTCCAGGCCGAACTCGTCCCGTGCTCGCAACGCACTGGCGACCCGGTCGGGATTCACGAAGAGCCTCACGCTCGGACATCGCGTCGCGAGCAACAGTGGCTCGTCACCCGCGTCCTCCACCGAGGGCAGAGGCTGTGCTCCCGTGAAGGTCAGCGGCTCGCGCGAACGCCGGCCGTAGCCTCTCGTGAGGATGCCGACCTTGCGCCCCGCTCGCACGAGCTGCTCCGCCAGGTACAGCACCGCGGGCGTCTTGCCCGTTCCTCCCACGTTCAGGTTGCCCACGGAGAGGACCCGTAGTCCCTCGACACGCTCGGCTCGCAGCAGCCCCTTGTCGTACAGGGCCCTTCGCAGTTGCACCGCCGCGGCGTAGCTCCACGACAACGCCGTCAGCGGAGACAGCAACGCCCTGCGGCCCCAGTCCTCCGGTGACGGCGGGTAGAAGACCCGCTCGATGGCGGTGGGCGACTCGGCGGCGGGAGGACTCAAGACCGACGGGCTCCCATCACCCGGTGCTCGACGTTCGACAGGGGCCTCATCGAGGAGCCCCGTGGGCCGCCTCGGCGTACATGGCGAGCACATCGGCGGCGATGCGCGCGTTCGTCGGATGGGCCACCGGCGCGAGTACTCCCGAGAGCGCCGCCGTCACGACGGCTTCGGGCGTGGGCTCGGCCACTCGCGCATCCGCCAGGTCCGGCAATGCGCCTTCGTCCACCGCGACCACTCGGACACCACACGCTCGCGCCTGGGCCGCGGCCCTCGCGCTCCAGTCATTCCCCAAGCCCAGCAGCCAGACCTCATCCAGCGCCTTGAGCCAGCGCGCGAAGGCCTCGCCCTGCTGATAGCCCGCGAAGACCACCGCGTCCGTCAAGCCCAGCGCCGTTGCCAGATTGCGCGTCGCCTCCAGCAACGCTCCGTCACCCACGAGGATGAAGCGCGCGTGAGGATGGTGCTGGCGGTACTTCGCGAAGGCCTCCACTCCAACCGCATGGCGCCTCGAAGGCTGGAACGTGGAGACCATTCCCACCAGCGGTCCGCCCATGAGCCCCAGCTCGCGCCGGAGCGACTCGCGGTCCGCTTCGGGCCGGAACCTCGGGTCCACCAGCGCCGGGAGCACCCGAGCCCGCTTCCCTCGCTCCAACAGCCTCGGCAACAGCGCGCTCGCCGGAACCGTGTACGCGTCCGCCGCGGGCAACGAGGAACGCAGCGAACGGGGCGCGTGCAGCGAGCGCACCAGCACCGCGCCTCGGGGACGTCCCCACCTCGCGAGGAAGTGGTCGTGACTGAAGTGCGAATGCACCACGTCCACCTGCCGCGCGCGCAGACGCCGCGAGTCGCTCCACATGCGCCACGGCGGCGACTTCACGGACAACTCCAGGCCGCCTTCGTCCAACAGGCCGAGTTCCTGGAAGCGCGGCACCGCGGGCTCCTCCGCCGGCACGTCCTTGCGACGACGGTCCACCGCCACCGTCACCTCGTGCCCCGCCTCCCTCTGCGCTCGGGCCAGCAGCGCGACGTTCTCCGCGGGTCCACTGAAGAACGGGCTCGCGAGCAGGTGAAGGATGCGCATCCGCTCAGCGCCTCACCAGCGTGCGGTACAGCGCCTCCAGCGCGTGCGCCTCGTGCTCCACGCCACACCGCCGACGCGCCTCCTCGGCCGCGTTGCGCCCCACCTGCCGCGCTCGCTCCGGCTCCCGCATCAACATGTCGAGCAGCTCCCGCAGCGCCTTCACGTCTCCCGGCTCGAAGAAGAAGCCCGTGCGGCCATGCTCGATGAGCGTGTCCAGGTACGGCAGCTTCGATGCCACCACGCAACAACCCGACGCCATCGCCTCCACGTGCACCAGCGAGTACCCCTCCGCATAGGACGGGTGCACCAGCACCGTGAGCCCCTGGTACCACGGCTCGATGACCGACTGCTCTCCAGCCAGCGTCACCCGGTCCTCGATGCCGGCGCGCAGGCCGTTCACCCAGTCCAGGTCCGCGCCCTTCGCCAGGCCCACCAGCACGCCCTGCCACTCGGGGTGCTCGGGTAGCAGCGGACGCACCGCCTCCAGGAAATCTCCCTGCCCCTTCTCCTTCCGGATGCGACCGATGACGCCGATTCCCAGGCGCCCACCCTGCCCCAGTCGCTCCCAGGCCTTCTGACGGTCCTCGGGCGGATGGAAGCGCGTCAGGTCGATGCCGTGCGAGATGACCGTCGACGGCAACGCGATGACGTCCGCCACCTGCTTCGTCAACGACACCAGCGCGTCCGCGCCCCGCGCGATGAAGCGCGTGAAACCACTGGGCGCCATCGACGTGTGCCGCGTGAACACCAACCGCACCTGTCGGCCTACCAGCTTCAACAGCATCCCCGCGAGCAGCTCGTTGTTCCGATGCGCGTGCCATACCACCGGCTCCGAGCGCGCCCTGCGCAGCAACTCCGGCCAGGTGATTCGCGGCAGGCCCTCGCTCAGTCCCGAGCCGATGACCCGCGTCTCCGAGCCCGAGTCCTTCACCAGCGCTGGCACCACCGACTCGACGTGACGCGTGACGCCCGTGTACCGGTTGTGGAAATGCGGGTGGATGATGAGCGTCATCGCGGCTCCGCCCTGCCGTGCGGGAAGAGCGACAGCATCGCCTCGGCGTTGCGCTCGCTCGCGCCGGAGATCCGGCCCACCGTCTCCAGGGCCCGGGCCCCGAGCTCATCGATTCGCCTCGGGTCCTCCAACAGCTCCGCGAGCCTCGCGTGCAGCTCCTCCGCGTCCGCCACCTGGAGGCCTCCGTGCCCCAACAACACCGTCACACTGTCCAAGAAGTTGTCCATGTGCGGCCCGAACAACACCGGCTTGCCCTGCCCCGCGGGCTCCAGGATGTTCTGGCCACCTCGCTTCGTGAACGAGCCTCCCACGAAGACCACCGTCCCCAGTCGGTAGGCCCGCGACAGCTCTCCGATGGTGTCCAGCACCACCACCTGGCCCCTCTCGGGGTTGCCCTGCGAGCGCAGCCCCACGCTCAGCCCCGCGTCTCGCGCGAGCGTCACCACTCGCGCCGCGCGGTCCACGTACCTGGGCGCAATCACCAGCCGCAGCTCCGGCCACTTCGCGAGCAGCCGTCGGTAGACGCCCAGCAGCACCTCCTCCTCCCCCTCGTGCGTGCTTCCGGCAATCCACACGGATGAGCCCACGGGGAGCCCCAGGACCTCGCGCAACATGGCGTCCTCCGGCGCGGGCCCCGAGGCCAGGGAGTCGAACTTCGTGTTCCCCGTCACCATCACCCAGTCGGGACGCGCGCCCAGACTCCTCGCCCGCTCCGCTTCGTCCTCGTGGCGCATCAACATCAGGTCCAGGTCCTTCAGCGGATTGCCGATGAGCCCGAACAACGCCCGGTAGCGCCCCACGTTCGCAGGCGAGAAGCGGCCGTTGGTCATCACCACGCGTGCCCCTCCGCGCTTCGCCGCGCGGATGAGGTTGGGCCAGAGCTCCGTGTACTCGAGGACCAGGATGTCCGGCCGGAGCGCCTTCATCGCCCGCCTCGTCGCGCCCCACAGGTCATAGGGCACGTAGATGACCCCATCGATGTCCTTGGCCAGCCGCCCCGTCGCCATCGCATGGCCGCTGTCCGTCATCGTCGACAGGATGAGCTGGCAACCCGGGAAGCGCGCTCGCAGCGGCGCGAACATCGGGGAGAGCGCGAGCAGGTCTCCCGCGCTCGCTCCGTGCAGCCACACCACGGGCCCATCGCCCCTCACGGGCAACGCGCCCGGGGCATAGAACCCCAGTCGCTGCCACAGGCCATGACGCGTCTTCCGGTGCACACACAGCACCGGGAGGAGCAGCGGGAAGAGCAGGTACGTGGCGAGGATGTAGAGGAGTCGCATGGACGGCTCCCCGGCCCTCTATCAGATGCCAGGGCTCCGAGGCAGCACACGCACGGGATTCGGAACAATCCAAGGTCGCCATTCGGACCCGAAGAAGCGTCCGGGCCCCTTCGCCCAGACCTCCACCCGCACCAGCCCCTCCCCCGTCAGCTCCACCGACGTGCCGTCCTCCCCCAGTCGGCCTTCTCCCCACACCTGCACCCGAACCGTGTCCACGTCCGGCAACCCCGGCAGGCGCACCTTCAGGACGTCCCCCACCCGGGCCTCGCGAAGCTCCGGGTCCACCCCCTCCAGGGCGAAGCCCTCGGGCTCCCCCAGCGCTCGGAAGGAACAGAGGGCCGAGCCTCCTCGCAGCGCTCTCGTCACGAGCGCCGCGGCCACCTTCGCATCCTTCGGCAGGGGCGCGGGGAGCTGCTCCGGCGGGAGGTACATCGCGAGCGAGCTGAACACGGACTCGTACGACGGCAGGCCATGCGCGTCATGGGCGCAGAACGAGCGCTTGGGTTGCTCGCGGGACAGTTCCATGAAGCGCTCACCGGGCTCGGGCTCGGGCGCGACGAGCAGCATCACCCCGTGTATCGGGTTCGCGAGATACGCGCCCACGGCCGGCAGCAATCGGCTCATGGGATTGCGCAGGGCCTGACGAAAGAACGTGTCCGCCGAGTACAGCTCGAACCCCTTCGCCTCACGGGCGGTCGGCTCGTCCGTCCACGGGTTCTTCTTCTGCACCGGATGCGCGAGGACCGTCATGCCTCCCGCGGCCTCCACTGCCCTCACCGCATCCGCCGCGGGCATCCACCGCGTCATGCCCTCCAGCGGGCGCTCCATGCCGAACGCGACCAGGTGCCCCGCGGACGTCGAGATTTCAACGCCGGGAATCAGCAGCACGCCATCGCCCCAGGTCGGACCGGGCGGCGTGAAGTCGTTGTGGTCCGTCAACAACACGAAGTCGAGGCCCGCGGCCTTCGCCGCGAGCACCACGTCGAGTGGACTGCCGCGTCCATCCGAGCGTGTGGTGTGCACGTGGAAGGCGCCCCGAATCCACCTCGGCTCGCCCTCCTTCGGGGGCACCACCGGGTATGTCGTGTACGAGGCCGGGAGCGCGAAGAATCCGCAGAGGCCCAGGAGGAGGAGCAACAGGCCCACCAGCGCGCGAAGCCCCTTGCCGAGCGCTACACGAAGTCGGCTCATCGCCCCTCTTCTCCACGTCTCGCAGTGACGACGTCGATGGATGTCACGATGAGGACAACGCCCCTGGCGCCGCACCGAGGCAACGCCTGTGACGACTCCAGCGTCATTGTCCGGACCTCGGCCGTCCCCGAAACAGGCGCTCCACCACGTTCAGTCCCGGCTCCTGGCGCGGGGACCTGGCTTCCCCGCACGGGTGTGGCGCGCATGAAGGAGCCTTCCAGCCGGCCCCCATCCGCGGGCCGACCACACCGCTGCGCGCCAGCCCCGCCCTCGCTCCGACGTATCGATGTGACGAGTGCGCGGCTCCTGCAGTGACCATCTGGTCCCGCGACAGGTCCTGGACCTGAATGCCGCCACACGGGGACTTGCCCAGGCGTACCAGAGTCCGGCCCGACGGCGCGCGAACCACCTTGGACCGTCGACGAGTCCGGTCCCGCGAGGCGTCTTGCGGCATGGGTGAGTTGCACGCGGGGACTTCGCGCCCCCCGACACCGGCCCGTCGCTCACGGACAGGGGTCTCATGACAGGCCCTCGGCTCCAGGGGACCGCGCTTCACGCGGCGCCTCGCTCGAAGGTGCCCTCCGTCTGCATCTTCCACAGCGCGGCGTAGCGTCCGCCCTTCGCGAGCAACTCCGCGTGCGAGCCGCTCTCGACCGCGCGCCCCGCCTCCATCACGTGGAGCACGTCCGCGTTCACCACCGTCGACAACCGGTGCGCGATGACCAGCGCCGTCCGTCCCGGCAACACCGCCGCCAGCGCAGCCTGCACCTCTCGCTCGCTCTCAGGATCCAGGCTGCTCGTCGCCTCGTCCAGGACCAGCACCCGCGCTCGCGCCAGCACCGCCCTCGCGATGCACAGCCGCTGCCGCTGCCCTCCGCTCAACGTCACGCCGCGCTCGCCGATGCGCGTGTCGTAGCCCTGGGGCAACGCTCGGATGAACCCGTCCGCGTTCGCCACCTTCGCCGCCGCCTCCACTTCCTCACGCGTGGCGTCCGGTCGCGCATAGCGAAGGTTGTCCAGCACCGTGCCCTGGAACAACAACGGTTCCTGCGTCACCAGCGCCAGCTGCTCGCGAAGGCTCGCCGCCGTGTAGCGGTCCATGTCCACGCCGTCCAACAACAGCCTCCCGGACTGGGGCCGCTCGAAGCGCAGGAGCAGCGACGTCACCGTGCTCTTGCCTCCGCCACTGCCTCCCACCAGCGCCGTCACCTGCCCCGCCTTCAGCTCCAGCGTCACGCCCTCGAGCGCGCGCCGCTCGCCATACGCGAAGCTCACGTCCTCGAAGCGCACCGACTGGGACAGGGGCGGCGCCGACACCGCGTCCGGCGCGTCCTGCACCGGGTGCTTCAAGTCCAGCAACGCGAAGAGCCGCTCACCCGCCGCGCCCGCCTGCATCGCGAACTGCGTCACCCGGCCCAGGTCCTTCACCGGCTGGTACACCAGGATGACCGCCGTCAGCAGCGACAACAGCGCCTCCGGCTCCATCAACTTCGCGCTCGCCGCGAAGGCCAACGCCCCCGCCAGCGCCGCCGCCGCCAGCACCTCCATGATGCCGGGCACCCCGCCT
>NZ_SRLW01000281.1:0-12713 GCF_006518215.1 Myxococcus sp. AB025B | reverse complement strand
GAGTGTCTCTCGCCAGCGCAATGCTTACGGGTGAGCACTGCGGGAAGGGCTGTACCCGAGGACAAGTTCGCGACACCTCGGACATGGCACTCTCTGCCAACGCGCGGTGCGCGCCCCGGTCCCGGCACGTGGGCTCCAGGGGTGCTGCTCGCCGGGGGGGAAGTCGATGGTGAGCCTGTCGTCGCTGCCGGGGCCTGCCCTGGCACGGTCGCTCCATGCCGCAAGTCCCGCACCGTGCATCCGCCTGGAGGCCGTGCGGGGGAGCTCGGGAGAGGTGCTCGACTTCGAGTGCGCGTCGCTCAACGCGGCCGCGGAGCACCTGGTGCGCGACTGGGGCGTGCCCTCGTGTGTCTCGCGCTGGGCCCAGCAGGGGCTGGGCGGCGTGGACCTGGAGGCGTGCGTGCGCACGGCGTCGTCCGGCGTGCCCCTGGCCGCGACGCTGCGGCTGACGCGCGACGGGCTGCGTGGACGCTTCCAGGTGGTGGGTATGAGGGAGGCGGAAGGGCTGGTGCTGTGGCTGCTGGAGCCGGAGGGGGAGGACCCGGCGGTGGTGGAGGGCGCGCTGGAGCGCGAGCGCGAGGCGCGGCGTCGGGCGGAGGCGGCGCTGGAGGCCGCGCGCGACGCGCTGGCTCGCGAGGAGCTGCTGCGACAGGCCTTGTCCAAGGCGCGCATGGTGGCGTGGGAGTGGACCGAGGCGCGGCGCGTGGTGACCTGGTCCCAGGACGCGGCGGGCTTCTTCGGCCAGTCGCCGGGCGCGCTGGGCGGCTCGCTGCCGTCCTTCCTGTCCTGCGTCGTGGTGGAGGACCGGCCCCGGGTGGCGCGGGGCATCGAGCAGGCGCTGGCGATGGACGGCGCGTACTCGCTCAAGTTCCGCTGCCGTCACCAGGACGGCACCACGCACTGGTACGAGGCGGTGGGCCAGAGCTTCCACGAGGAGGAGCGGCCCCTCCGTATGGTGGGGGTGGTGGCGGACTGCACCGAGCGCGAGGCGGCGGAGGCGGTGCTGCGCGAGGCGGAGGAGCGCTACCGGCTGGCGGCGCGCGCCACCCATGACGTGTTGTGGGATTGTGATTTGGAGACGGGCCGGGTGCGCTGGGACGGAGGCCAGGAGGAGCTGTTCGGCTACGGCCCGGAGGCGGCGGACCACGACTTCGCGTGGTGGACCCAGCGGCTGCACCCCGACGAGCGCGAGTGGGTGTCGCGAGGGCTGCACGACTTCATCGCGTCCGACGAGGACGCGTGGCAGGCGGAGTACCGCTTCCGCAAGGACGACGGCGGCTGGGTCCACGTCCTGGACCGGGGCGTGCTGTCGCGTGACGCGGCCGGGCGGCCGGTGCGGATGATTGGCTCCATGATGGACATCACCGAGCGCAAGCGCACGCTGGAGCGGCTGGCGGAGGAGGCGGAGTTCCGCGAGCGCTTCATCGGTATTCTCGGCCACGATTTGCGCAACCCCCTCAACGCGATAACGCTGTCCGCCCGCGCCCTGCGCCGGCGCGCGCCCCTGAGCTCCACCCAACAGCAGATGGCCCAGCGCATCGAGGCGAGCGCCGAGCGCATGGGCACCATGATTTCGGACATCCTCGATTTGACGCGCGCGCGGCTGTCCGGCGGCATCCCCTTGCAGGTGGCGCCGGCCAACCTGTCCAACGTGTGTCGACAGGTGGTGGAGGAGCTGTCGGCGGTGCATCCGGACCGCTACATCGCCTTCGACGTGGACGGCCGCTCCGACGGATTCTGGGACGAGGACCGGCTGGCGCAGGTGCTCAGCAACCTGGTGGGTAATGCCCTGGAGCACGGCGCCCAGGATGCCCCCGTGCTGCTGCGATGTCTGGATTTGGAGACCCGGCAGGTGGTGGAGGTCCACAACCCCGGGGCGCCCATCCCCGCGCCGCAGCTGGCGACGCTGTTCGACCCGTTCCGTCAGGCGGGCGCCGCGCGAGAGAAGGGCCGGCGCCGCGGCGGGCTGGGCCTGGGCCTGTTCATCGTCCGGGAAATCGTCCACGCGCATGGCGGCAGCGTGGACGTGCGCTCCTCCGAGCTGGACGGCACCACCTTCACCGTGACGCTCCCGCGCGACGCGCGACGCGCGAGCCGGTAGATGTTTCACGCACGGCTCGCGGTGTGTCACGGGCGGTGAATCACCGTCCACCGCGAGGCGATACACGGCGGAAGCGTCAGCCGTCTCACGCTGACGCTGTCTGGCGAAGGACTTCCTCCCAGGAATTGGACGTGAGGACACCTGTCACCCTTGGCGACAGGGACTACCCGTTGTCTCAGCCGCGGAGGTGCCGCGGTGACCCCCAACGCGGAGCCTGTCCCATGCGCTTGTCCTTCATCCGTTCCCAGTCTCGTGGTTTCTCGTCCCGTCTCGTCCGTGCGTGGGCCCTGCCCGCGCTCCTCGCCGGCGCCGTCGGCTGCGGCCCCGAGGGCCTGGGCGGCGTCGACCCGAGCGAGTCGGTGGCCACCCATGACGACGGCCTGGTGTCGACGAACGGCTTGTCGACGAACGGCCTGTCCACCAATGGCTTGTCGACGAACGGCCTGTCCACCAATGGCTTGTCGACGAACGGGCTCTCCACCAACGGGCTGTCGACGAACGGGTTGTTCAATACATGGTTCAGCTCGAACCCGGCGGCGGGCGACCAGCTGATGCGCTACGTGGCCCGCTGCGCTCTGTCGTCCTCCCAGACCCTGACGTACACCCATGACGGAACGACGTACTCGTGGCCCGGCTCACTGGGGCTGGCGCCGACCTGGTCCACCACGAACCAGCCCGCGTCGGTGGCGGAGCAGCAGGTGGTGTCCGCGTGCCTGGCGGCGCACGCGAACAAGTTCGGTGTGCACGTGAACATCTCCGTGCAGGGGCGCGGCGCGACGAACGTGAGCATCCCCACCACGACGGAGGAGGTCCAGACCTACAGCCAGAAGGAGGCGTGCTTCTTTGGCAACCTGTTCAACGGCGCGGGCCTGTTCGCGGCGAACGACGCCAACTACCTGGCCTATGACCAGAGCACGGTGCGCACCTGCGGCCTGTCGTCGTGGAGCGGCGACGCGGCGTGCGCGCCCACCATCCAGCACGTGGGCTCCTGCCTGGACCACTGCCAGCTGGACGCGACGCGCACGCACTACTCGCGCTGCACGTACAACGGCGTCGAGTACAAGCCGCTCGTCACGCGCATCCGTCCCCAGGACATCTACCGCTGCGGCGACGGCGTCTGTCAGGTCTCCGAGAAGTGCGGCACGGGCGTGACGCCGGACAGCTGCAAGGCGGACTGCGGCACCTGCCAGTGAGCTTCCTGGCGACACGCCCATGACACGCGGCTCCCCGCGCCGCGCCGAAGCGTGAGGCCCAACCCCGGGTGTCCTCCCCCTTCCCGATGAAGCAGCACCCCGAGCGTCTGTCCCGGACGCACGAGTCGAACCCTCCCCCAGTTCGCACGCCCAGGTCTTCGCGAGGGACTTCCCCCAGGTCCCCGAAGCCCGGGTCCCCCTTACCGGTGAGTCGGCTGCCCCTGGTTCCTGACCAGGCGGGCGGACGTGTGCGCCGGGAGGACGAGGGGGACCCGAGGGCGCGGCGGGCAGGGGCCGCGATATGTCCGGATTCCGGCGGCGTTAGCGCGCCTGGGACTTGCGCCCGTCAGCGGGCATTCCCGCCGCGACAACATGCCACAGCCGGCGGGTCTCCCCTTGCTGGTACCCATGCCTCATCGCTGAGTCACCGTCCTGGAGGTCATCTCGATGAACGCCGTCTGGAAGCCCCTGTCGCGAGCCCTGCTGCCCGCCCTGTTGCTCGCCGCCCAGGGCTGCGGTGGAGACGATGACGTCGAGCCCAAGGCGTACACCGTGCGCTTCAGCCCGCAGGTGCGGCAGGAGGCGCTGTCGTGCACCACCAGCTTCACCGACATCGGCACGTCGCGCGGCGTCATCGAGCTGTTGGACTTCCGCATGTACGTGCGCGACGTCACCCTCATCCGCGCCAACGGCGAGCGCCACGCGCTGAAGCTCGCGCAGGACGGCCAGTGGCAGCGTGACGCCATCGCGCTCCTGGACTTCGAGGACGGCACCGGCACCTGCCGCACGGGCAGCCCCGGGACGCACCGCGAGGTGACGGGCACGGCGCCCGAGCACGACGACTACACGGGCCTGGAGTTCAAGGTGGGCCTGCCCCCGGACAGGAACCACCTGGACGTGGAGGTGGAGCCCGCGCCCCTGGACGTGCGTGACATGTGGTGGAGCTGGCAGGGCGGCTACAAGTTCGTGAAGCTGGACATCCGCTCGCAGCAGAACGCGGCCTACTACTTCCACCTGGGCGCGTCCGGCTGTCAGGGCTCCAACGCGGATGGCTACACGTGCGGCGCGGCCAACCAGGCCACCGTCGCGCTGGACGGCTTCGACCCGGAGACGAACCAGGTGGTGCTGGACGTCGCGGGCCTGCTGTCGGAGCTGGACGTGAATCGCACGCCGACGGGCTCGGACATGATGCCCGGCTGTATGTCCGGCCCCACGGACCCGGAGTGCCCGCCGCTGTTGTCGCAGTTCGGCCTGAACGCGGACGGCACCCCCAAGGCGCTGCCGAAGACGTTCTTCAAGGTGCGCTGAGAGAAGGAGCGGGCTGATGTCTTCGCGTGCGGGGAAGCTGAGCGTGGCCGTGGCCCTGCTGTCGGCCGCGGGCTGTGGAGGTGACGAGCCGGGACGTCCGGCGCCGCCCGCCTACGCGTGGAGCCTGCCCGCGGGCTTCCCCGAGCCCTTCGTGCCCGAGGACAACCCCATGTCCGTGGAGAAGGTGGAGCTGGGGCGCCACCTCTTCCACGACACGCGGCTGTCGGGCAACGGCACCATGTCCTGCGCGAGCTGCCACGAGCAGGCCCGGGCCTTCTCCGACGGCAAGGCCACGCCCACGGGCTCCACGGGGGACCACGTCGCGCGCAACTCGCCGGGCCTAGCCAACGTGGCCTACCTGGGCACGTACACCTGGGCCAACCCGCTCCTGGAGACGCTGGAGTCGCAGGCGCTGGTGCCGCTGTTCAACGAGTTCCCCACCGAGCTGGGGCTGACGCCGAAGCTGGAGGAGGCGCTCGAGCGGCTGCGCGCTGACGCGAAGTACCCGGAGCTGTTCCGCGCGGCGTTCCCGGATGCCGAGGAGCCGGTGAGCCAGGGCTCCATCGTGAAGGCGCTCGCGTCCTTCCAGCGCACGCTGCTGTCGGGGAACTCGCCGTATGACCGCTACCTGCAGGGCGACAACGCGGCGCTGTCGCGCTCGGCCCGGCGGGGCATGGAGCTGTTCTTCGGCGAGCGGGCGGAGTGCTACCACTGCCACAGCGGCCGGCACCTCTCGAACTCGTTCCGCGCCAAGGACACCAAGCCCCAGGTGGCGCAGTTCTTCAACACGGGCCTGTACGACTTGGACGGCAAGGGCGCGTACCCACCGGACAACCCGGGCCTGTTCGAGTTCACCCACGACGCGCTGGACCACGGCCGCTTCCGCGTGCCGCAGCTGCGCAACGTGGAGCTGACGGCGCCGTACATGCACGACGGCAGCATCCCCACGCTGGAGGCCGTCATCGAGCACTACACGTCCGGTGGCCGCAACGTGACGGAGGGGCCGCTGGCGGGTGACGGGCGCAACAACCCGAACAAGGACCCGCTGGTGCGGCCCTTCGAGCTGTCCGACGAGGAGAAGCAGGACCTCATCGCCTTCCTGAAGAGCCTCACGGACACCGACTTCACCACGGACCCGCGCTTCTCCAATCCGTGGAAGTAGGGGCCGTGTTCAGCGTGGCTCCGGAGGCAGGCCCCACAGGCCCACGGTGCCGTCGTCCTCGCCCCACGCGATGACGGTGCCGTCCGGGCTGAAGGCCGCGTTGGCGGCGTAGAAGTCGTTGTCCACCTCGTGGCGGAACACACGCGCGCCCGTCCGCGCGTCGAGCACGCTGAAGCCGTACCGGGTGACGGTGAGCAGTCCGCCGTCGGGGCTGAAGGTCGCCTGGCTCGAGCCCGCCACCGGGCCCCGGAGCGTCCCGGCGAGGCCCCCGTCGCTCAGGCGGAAGCGCTGGATGCGCGGGCCGGTCGTCGTGGCGACCAGCTCCGTGCCCGCGGGATGGAAGGCGACCGAGACGAACTGCTCGTCGGCCTCCACGTGCACGAGGATGGGATTGCCGCTCGCCACGTCCCAGACGACGACGTGGCCGCGCAGGCAGGCGGCGGCCAGCAGCCGCCCGTCCGGCGAGAATGCGAGCCTGGCGACCTCCTGCTGGGGCCCCTGGAGCTGACCGAGCGACGTCCAGGTCCGCGTGTCCCACATCAGCACGCTGCCGGTGAGGTCGTGCATCGCCAGCCGGGTGCCGTCGGGGCTCACCTCCAGACCGCGCACCTCGTAGTCCGGTACGCGGCTCAGCCGCAGCGGCCGGCCGTCCTCCAGCGAGTACAGCCCGACCTGGAAGCGCGCGTCCGTCACCGCGAGGCCGCCGAGCGAGGGCAGCGCCTGCACCGCCACGCCTTGGGAGACGGTGACCTCGCCCAGCTGCCGCTCCTGCCGCCAGCGCCACCAGCGCAGCCGCTCGCCGCCCTTGTGCTCCAGCGCCACCAGCAGCTCGCCGTCGGAGGAGAAGGCGACCTGCTGGAACTCGACGCGGCCGGGCGCGGGCGTGCCCAGCCGGGAGCGCTGAATCCAGCGCGGGCCATTGTCGGAACGGAGGACCTGCGTCATTCGGCGGACTCCCGATACAAGAGACACGAAGGCCCCGGGCCACCCGTGGTGTGTCACGGATGGCCCGGGGATTCATCATCGCACTACGGCAGCAGGTCGAAGTGCGTCTGCTTCATCCAGACCTTCTCCAGCTCGTTGATGGCGTCGGGGTACTTGCTCAGCACCTCGTCGGGGCGCACGTTCATCGTCGCGGCGAACCAGTTGCGGACCTGGAGCATGGCGCCCGCCGAGTCCGTCCACTCGGGCGGACTGAAGACGTCCTCGTCGATGGGATACCCGTCGTCGTCGAACTTCTTGGCGCCCGTCACCTTGGCCACGATGGCATCCCGGTTGATGTTGCCCGCGGGGTCGGCGATCTCCCGTCGGAAGTAGGCGGGCCGGGAGGGGGTGGCCGCTTGGATGCGGACGACGGAGCCATCCACGTGGACCCAGTTGCCGGACCCCGCCGGAGCCAGCTCCGTGAAGTTCAATTGCTGCAGCCGCGTCTTGAGCTCCGCCACCGTCTTGCCGGGCATGGTGCCCAGCGCCTTGACCGCCTGGCCATGCGTCAGGGCGTACTGGCGTTTGAGCGCGGGGAGGCTGAGCATGCTCATCTCCTCCAGCTCCCGCAGGCCCTTCTTCTTGAGGAGCTGGGCGAGCTTGCTGACGTGCTCCTCGCCCACGTTGACCATGATGCGTTTGACTTCCTTGCCGGTCAGCCCGCCCACGTGGGGGATGGCCTGGGGCCCCAGCGCCTGCACCATGTGCATGCGGGTGAAGTTGTCGGGGAGGTCGTTCCAGGCCCGGATGAGCGTCTCGCACTCGTTGGCGATGGCCTTGCCCAGGGGCGCCACGGCGTCGGCCACGCCGCGCCAGAACTTGCCGCTGCCGACGATGAGGCCCAGGCCGGAGAACATGCGCTCCCCCACCTCGAGCCGCCTGCCGCCGGGGATGCAGTGCTCCCAGCCGGTGACCACCTCGCACAGGTCGATGAAGTCGCCCACCGGCGTCAGCGCCAGGCCGAAGAACGCCACCTCCTTGATGATGACCTGGGCCTCCTCGCCGATGCCGAACAGCCGCGTGATGATGTTCGGGTCCTCGGCCATCGCGCCGTTCTCCACCGCCTGCCAGCCGCCGCGCAGACCGTCGAGCGTCTCCAGGATGGCGTCCTGCTGCGCGGTGGGCGAAGCGCCCTGCCAGAGGTTGAGGTTGGCCTGCAGCCCGTCGGCCTGGTTGCGGGTGTCCGCGCGTCCGCGCAGGTACTCGATGAGCGCCTTCGTCGACGGGCGCACCGGCGTGTCGAGGAACCAGCCCTCCTCGTCCATGTGCTGCCGCACCGTGTTCAGCACCAGGGTGCGGGCGTTGATGAACGCGCCCACCTCCTCCTGGGACACCGCCGAGCCGCGGCCCTGGATGGCCTTCTCGAAGATGTCCTGGTTCTGGCGCCAGGAGCGGGTGATGCTCATGAAGCCCGAGCGGTTGACCACCGCGCCGTTCTGCCGCGTCGTCTCCAGTTGCTGGAGCACCTGCTGCGCGTAGGCGAGGTACGGGTCGTTGTCCGGGTCGAAGTCGTCGGGCACGTTGAGGTCCGGCAGCTCCACGTCCGGGATGTCCTCGGCGTCCTTGCCCGGCTGGTAGGTGCTGGAGTCGCCCAGGTCCGGGCCGCTCGGCGGCGGCGTGCCCGCGAGCCAGTCATCCAGCCCGCCCAGCTGCCCGCGGAACTCGTCCATGATGCGCGTCAGCTCCGTGCGCAGCGCCTCCAGGTCCTTCTTCAAGTCGCGCAGCAGCTGCTGGAGCGCGCTGCGCACGCGCGGGTCGATGTCGCCGTAGCGCGAGAGGATGTCGTTGAGGTCCGCCTCGGTGATGGAGTCGAGCGGGCGCTTGGACAGCTCGTCGATCTCCGCCTTCAGCTCGGCGAGCCGGTCCAGCTCCGCCTGCGCGGCGGCGAGGTCGCCGCCGAGGCTGAGCAGCTGCGCCTTGCGGTCGTGCAGCGTCTGCTCCAGCCGCTCCAGGTTCGCCGACAGCCCGGGGTTGATCTCCTTCAGGTCGAGCATCACCGAGGACTCGCCCTCGAAGTGGGTGCCCCGGCGCTTGACCATGAAGAGGGGGCGGGCCGACAGGCCGCCCGTCTCCAGCGTGACGAAGTCATCCGCGATGACACATGTCTGCGTGGAGCCGGTGACGGCGGCGCCGAAGTAGAAGTGGTTCGCGCCCCAGCGCAGCAGCGTGGCGTTGAAGCCCGCCGTGAAGATGTTGGAGTCGTCGCCGTTGCCGTAGAGCACGTAGCGGTTCGGCGCGGTGTACGTGGGCAGGGGGACGGCGTTGACGGAGAAGTTCGCCTGGCCCTCCTGCGCCAGCCCGGTCGTGACCTGGCAGCTCCCCTGGCTGCGGAAGGACGTGGACTTCCAGGCGATGGCGTAGTTGCGGTAGGTGGCGTCCGCGTCGTCGGGCGCCAGGGCCGTGCCCGCGAGCAGCAGGGCCAGGGCCCGTGACAGGAATGGTCTCATGGGTGGGGTCCTCACAGGTCCGAGGCGCGCAGCGCGACGTCGTGCGAGAGCACGGCCTGGCGCAGGTTGCCGTTGTTGAGGTGGGTCTCCACGTCCACCAGGAGCGCCTCGGTGACACCGGCGCGGCGCATCTGGGTGACGTTGAGCCGCACCATGTTGGGCAGCGTCGTGTTGAGGTAGTTGCGCGCGCTGGTGAACTGGCGCCGGAGCGCGATGCAGCCCGACTCCATCCAGCCCGTGGCGTTGGGGCCCACGTGCAGGCACAGGGGCTCCAACTGGAGGATGCTCTCGAAGTCCACGTGCTTGGTGGCCAGGAAGAACAGGTTGAGCGTCTGGCTGCGCGGCGGCAGCTGCCACAGCGCGGTGGTGCGCGCGTTGGCGCTGGCGAGGAACTCCTGGGACGCCTTCAGCGTGGCCGCGTTGGCCATCGTCTGGCGCGTGGCCAGGTCCGCCTGGGCCGCCACGAGCGCCGTCTGACGCGCCGTCAGGCCCTGCAAGAGCTTCTTCACCACCTCCGCGACGCGGGCGTAGCGCGCGTCCGAGTAGCCGGCGATGTTGTTGAGGATGACGCCGGAGCGCTCCGTGAGGTTCACCTGGGGGATGGCGTGCCGGGTGATGAAGTCCGCGTAGTGCGCGAGCCTCGCCTGGTGCAGCGTCTGGAGCTGCGACAGCGCGTTGCCCAGCCGGCGCGACTCCATCCACAGCTCCTGGGGCCGCTGGCTCTCGGTGCGGGCGAGCGTCACCAGCTCCAACTGCAGGGGGCCCATCTGGGCGATGGTCGAGGTGGAGGCGCGCTGGGCGATGTCCTCGAGCTGCGCGAAGACGGCGGCCTCCGTGCCGCGGTAGGTGACGAAGTCCTCGTAGACGTCGGTGATGGCGGGCGCCAGGGCCTGTACGGCGGATTGGTAGGCGTTGAAGGTGGCCTCGTAGGCGGAGAGCAGCTCGCGCTGCTCGGCCAGGTCCGCCTTGGCGGTGCCCTGCTCGGCGGCCGCGCGCGCCTTGAGCTTCTCACCCAGCTGTCCCCGGCGCTCGGTGATGCGCGTGCGCCGCCGCTTGAGCTCCTCCTCGGACGGGCCGGTCATCTCCGAGGCGAGGTCCGCCATCTTCGACAGGCTCTCCTCGTAGATGGTCATGGAGGCGCCCAGCGAGAGCCGGAAGTAGGCCTGCACGCTCTCCACGTCGGCAATCCACTGGAGCGGCGCGGCGGGGTTGCCCTTCGGGACGAAGACGTAGGGCGACTTGCCGAGGCACTGCTGCCGCAGCTCGGCGTTCTGCTCCTGGTTGCACATGGCCTCCTGCAGGGGGCGGAAGTCGGCCAGGAGGGTGTCGATGCTGGTGCCCAGGGGCTTGCACAGCTTGCGGTCCCTGCCCCAGAAGAACATCTGGACGCAGACGTCGCTGGTCGACAGGGATTGCTCGGTGGGAGCGGCGGGTGTCTGGGGCTCGACGGCGGGCGGCGTGCTCGCGTCGGTGCCGCAGCCGGCGGCCCCCAGGCAAAGCAGCAGCGAACCGAGGACGCGGGTCCTCGCGGGTCTTCTCGACATGGTGTGACTCCGAGGTTCGGAAAGAAGGGGAGACGGACTAGAGGCAGGCGCCGCCGTTGGCGAAGTCCGGGTAGCACTGGGCGCCGAACATGCGGACCTTCCACAGCAGGTAGCGCATCTCGTGGTCCGCGCGGGCCTTGCCGCTCACCACGAAGCGCACCTCCTGGTTCGGGTACACGACGGCCTGGAGCTCATGCATCTGGCGCAGGTTGGTGATGGCGATGTGGCTGGTCGCCTTGTTCACCCAGACGCCGTTCTCCTGGACCTGCAGGGCGAGCGTGATTTCGCTGGTGGCGGCACCGGGCAGCGGCCACTGGTTGGGGACGAGCAGCTCCACCGAGCCTCGCACCAGGCCCGGGAGGTCCTGCGGGTGGCTGTAGTAGCCCATCGTCTGCGCCATGGGCACGAAGCCGTCCGTGGCGGGCAGCTGCGTCATCAGCCGGCTGTAATAGAAGACATCCTCCTGGTACCAGCTGTCCCGGCTCGCGTGGAACACGCTGTTGCCGCCGAGCCAGTCCATGGTGGCCTTGCCCGCGCCGTTGCACGGCCAGATGTGGCCACCTCCCTCGACGTAGACGTAGCACCAGCCCGCGGGCAGCATCGACGGCCTGAACAGCGGCAGGTCGATTTCATAGCCATGCACGATGATGGGCGGGGGCGGGTCCTCCTCTCCGCCTCCTCCGCCGCCGCCCGGACACGTCTCGCAGCGTGCCTGCTGCTCGGTGGTGTCGAGCGACGCGCCCGTGTCGTCGGAACCGTCGATGGAGGAGGGGACGCCGCACGCGGTGGCGCCGAGGAACAGCAGGGTGCACAGGCTCTGGATGAAGGTCTTCATGAGGGTGTTGTCCTGGGAAAGGAGGGGTCAGGGGTTGAGCCAGGGGGCCAGCTGCGCGGTGGCCAGGTCGACCTGGGCCTGGGCGGCGGCGGCCTCCTGGGCGGCGACCAGGTACTGCGCCTGGTACTGCTCCTTGGCGCCGGCCGCGGAGAGCTGGGAGAGCTTCTGGATGACGGGCAGCGCCGTGGGGCCGATGAGCTCCTCGAGCGTCTTGGGCGAGCCGTCCGGGTGGTGGTACTTCGTGGGGTCGCCCAGCGAGCCGAGCACGAAGTAGAAGTTGGTGAGGGTGATGCTCTCCTCGGGGGTGAGCACGCCGCCGCAGCCCATGGCCGCCTGGAAGATGACGGGGCCGGCCTCCAGCGCCTGGACGTGCAGCGCGTGCGCCGTCTCGTTGTTGAGGTCCACGAGGAAGCTGTTGGACAGCGTCTTCATGTAGTCGAAGGCGGCGCTGTACTCGACCAGGCTGGCCAGGTGCTCGCGCTGCGCCACCTTGGTGGCGAGCGTGCTTTGCAGGCCCTGGAGGATGGACTGCGCCTGGGCGGCGGAGTCCACGTCCACCTCGTTCCAGGTGATGTTGAGCGACACGCGGCACGTCTCGTTGAACGCGGCCGCGTTCGTCCACGGCGAGGAGTCCTTCAGCTCCAGCGAGGCGATGAGCTCGCGGTCCAAATCCCGCAGGACGAGCTCCGGGGTGCCCAGGAAGGTGTAGCGGGTGCCGGCGTTGCCCGGCGGCGTGAGCGTCACCTCCAGCGGGTACTGGGTGGAGCAGTTGCCGGTGAGCACGCGGCGCACGGTGGTGCGCAGCGGCACGGCGCTGGTGAACGGCGTGGCGTTCAGCGTCTGCGTGGGAATGGCGCAGCGGGTGAGCCGGCCGCCGCCGAGCGTGCAGCGCGACGGTGAGATGAGGTCCACGACGGACGTCTCCGCGAGCGCGGGCGCGCTCCAGACGAACGTGGACAGGACTCCGACGGAGAGTGCGGTGGTGAGTTTCATGGCTGTCTTTGCGCGCGCTCCCGCTGACCGGGCGGGTCAGGGAAAAGCCGCGTGGAATGGCCCCCGCCGCTATACGCGCCGATGCGCCCGGGTTGGTCGTGGAGGGGGGCACCGGGAAAGTTCCGGGCGGTGGACAGTCGGGGTGG
>NZ_SRLW01000280.1:0-13028 GCF_006518215.1 Myxococcus sp. AB025B | reverse complement strand
GCCCGGCGGGGGGCGCTCCCTCCCACTGAGCGAGCAACAAGGCACAACCCAACGTCACCGCTGACACGAGCATGGAGCCTCCGCGAACCGGACGGAGGCGGCCGTTACAAGGCCCGTGCCCCTGGCCGCTCCCCGGGCTCGCGGCATGTGGGCCTCCCTCTTCCGTGCAGGCTCCTGCACAATGGCGCGCAAGCTCCCTCACGGTGTGCCTCCGGCGGAGGTCGACCGGCGGGGGTGGCGGGGTTATAAGGCCGCGTCCTGCCCGTGATGCGCAGGCAACCGCCCGAAACGACTCAAGGAGCCCATCACCCGTGGCGAGCGACGGCGAACAGCAGGAACAGCAGCAAGCGCAGACCTTCGCCGAGTCCATCCTCGGCAAGGAGCTTCTCTCCGCGCCCTGGATGCGGCGTTGGCTGGCGCTGCCGACCACCTGGCGCGTGGTGACGTCCACGGCCTTCTTCGCGGCCCTGCTCTTCCTTCCGTACCTGGGCGCGGTGGGCCTGTGGGACTGCTGGGAGACGCACTACGGCGAAGTGGCGCGGATGATGATCGTCCGGCGCGACTACGTGTTCCCCTTCTGGGAGAACGCGTGGTTCTTCTCCAAGCCGCCGCTCACCATGTGGATGCAGGCGCTGGGCATGCAGGTGGTGGGCACCGTGCAGTCCGGCGGCGCGCTGGGCCTGTACACCGAGTGGGGCATGCGCGTGCCCTTCGTCCTCCTGAGCATCACCGCGGTGACGCTGCTGTCGCTCGCCGTGTCGCGCGTGGTGAGCCGCCGCGCGGGCCTGGCCACCGGCTTCGTGCTGGCCACCATGCCGCTGTACTTCCTGCTCACCCGTCAGACGGTGACGGACACGCCCTTCGTCACCACCTTCGTCTGCGCCATGGCGTGCGCGCTCATCGGTCAGCTCGATGACTCGACGAAGCACCGCGCCGCGTGGTGGTACGGCTTCTACTTCTTCGCGGGCCTGTCCACCCTGGCCAAGGGCCTGCTCGGCGTGGGGCTGCCGGCCGTCATCCTGGTGCTCTACGCGGCGCTGGCCGTCATCCCGTGGGACGGGGCGAGCCTGGACGCGCACCTGCGCTGGCTGACCGACGGCGGCTTCCGCAAGGACGTGCGCGAGGGGCGCCAGCCGATGCCGGTGCTCTGGGGCCAGATGTTCAAGATGAAGCTGGGCACGGGCATCCTGGTGTTCTTCGCGGTGGCCGCGCCCTGGTACGTCGTGATGTCGCTCTTCAAGAGCGTGGACGACGAGGGCAAGCTCTTCTGGTACCGCTTCTTCGTGCACGACCACCTGAACCGCCTCACCGCGGGCGTGCACACCACCACGCCGGGCGGCACGTTCATCTACTTCATCGAGCAGGGCGGCTTCGGCATCTTCCCCTGGGTGGCGCTGTTGCCCGGCGCGTTCTCCGTCGTGGCGAAGCTGAAGCTGCGCTCGGAGAAGAAGTCGGACCACCTGGCGCTCATCACCGTCATCTGGGTGGCCTTCGCCTTCTGGCTGCTGGCCTCCAGCGCCACCAAGTTCCACCACTACGTCTTCCCCGTGCTGCCGGGCCTCGCGGTGCTCATCGCGCTGTTCATCGACCGGCTGTGGGAGGACGGCATCCCCACGCACGCGGTGAGCCTCATCTTCGGCCTGGTCCTCTTCGTGCTCGTGGGCAAGGACCTGGCGGAGAACCCGAAGAACTTCACGGACCTGTTCGTCTACAACTACGAGCGCCCCTATCCCCAGGACCTCGTCACCCGGCCCATCGCCTTCTTCTCGCGCGCGCTGTGGACCGGCGACCTCGTCACGCTGGTGCTGCTGGCGTTCGGCGTCTACCTCTCCTTCGAGGCCTTCTCGCCCAGGACGCGGGAGAAGGTGACGCCGGGCTCGCGCGCCGTCGCGCTGCTGTTGCTCCTGGCAGGCGCGGCCACGCTGACCGCGGTGGCCTCCGGCGCGAAGGTGTCCGCCACGGGCCTCATCGGCGTCGCGGTGGTGGCGGCGGCCGCGTTCCTCGGGTGGCAGTCGCTCAAGTCGGAGCCGGAGGGCCGCTCGTCGCTGCAGCTGATGGCCGGCGTGGTGGCCGTCGTGGGCGTGGTGATGGCGGTGCGCGGGTTCAAGGCGCCGGCCGGTGAGGACTCGCTGCTGCGCTCGCTGTCGGAGCCGGTCAACGTCAAGGGCGCGCTGGGCTTCGTCTTCGCGGTGGCGGGAGCCATGGCGGTGGTGGCCACGCTGATGCGCGCGCGCACCATGCTGTTCGGCACCTTCTGGATGCTGGCCGCGGGCTTCGCGCTCTGGTTCAACTGGAACCACTGGGTGGACCTGTCCCACCACTGGACGCAGCGCGACCTGTTCTGGCGCTACTACGCGCAGCGGCAGGAAGGGGAGCCCATCGTCGCGTACCTGATGAACTGGCGCGGTGAGACGCTCTACTCCAGCAACACCGTGGAGCAGTACCGCAGCGGGGACTACAACGCGAAGCTGCGCTCGCTGGTGGCCCGGCCCGGACGCGAGTGGGTGCTCGCCGAGCAGAAGATGCTCGCCACGCTGCGCAACGCGGTAGGCCCGGACAAGGTCGTCACGCCCGTGGACCGGGACATCAACAACAAGTTCGTGCTGGTGACCATCGATTGAGCGGAATCGACGTCCAGGGGCTGGGCAAGCGCTTCGGCGAGCGCGTCGCCGTGGAGGGGCTCACCTTCCACGTGCGGCCGGGCGAGGTGTTCGGCCTGCTCGGCCCCAACGGCGCCGGGAAGACGACGACGGTGCGCATGCTCACGGGCCTTCTGACTCCCAGCGAGGGGCAGGTGTCCGTGTGGGGCCACCGGGTGGACCGGGAAGGCGAGGCGCTGCGCAAGGTGGTGGGACTGCTCACCGAGCAACCCGGTCTCTATGACAGGCTCACCGCGCGGGAGAACCTGCGCTTCTTCATGAAGCTGCACGAGCTGGACGAGGCGAAGGCGTGGCCTCGCACCCGGCACTATCTGGCGCGCTTCGGGCTGGGTGACCGCGAGCTGGAGCCGGTGGGCGGCTTCTCCAAGGGCATGCGCCAGAAGCTGGCCATCGTCCGCACGCTGGTGCACGACCCGAAGGTCATCTTCCTCGACGAGCCGACGAGCGGCCTGGACCCCGAGTCCGCGCGCACGGTGCGCGACGCGGTGGCGGAGCTGGCGGCGGAGGGACGCACGATTGTCCTGTGCTCGCACAACCTGGCGGAGGTGGAGCGGCTGTGCGAGCGCGTCGCGGTGGTGAAGCGGCGGCTGCTCCTGATGGGGCCGGTGCGCGAGCTGCGGCGCGCGGGGCAGGCGCTGGAGGTGCGCGTGGAGGGCGAGGCGGAGCGCTACCGCAACGTGCTCGCGTCGCTGCCCTTCGCGCCCAACGTGCTGACGGAGGGCATGCGGCTGCGGGTCATGCTGGCGGATGACTCGCACGCGCCGGACGTGCTGGCGTGCCTTGTCGGCGCGGGCGCGCGGGTGCACAGCGCGGTGCCGGCGCAGCGGCCCCTGGAAGAGGTGTACCTGGACCTGCTTCGCGAAGGGGGAGCGTAGCCGTGGCATTCCGTCCGCGCCGGGCCCTGGCCGTGTTCTGGAAGGACTTCCTGGACCTGCGCAAGAACGTGGGCCTGCTGGTGTCCATGGCGGTGCTGCCCACCGTGATGGTGACGGTGCCCATCGTCGTGGTGTGGACGTACGTCCACACGCCCAACCAGGCGGACCTGCGCAGCGTGGCGCAATTCTATGACCCCACGCTGCCCCTGGGCGCGTCGGCCGCGCGCTTCCTCATCGACAAGACGCTCACCGACTGGTTCGGCCTGTTCCTGGTGATGCCCATCTTCGTGCCCATCCTCATCGCGTCGCAGAGCGTGGCGGGGGAGAAGGAGCGCAGGACGCTGGAGCCGCTGCTCGCCTCGCCGGTGACGGCCGCGGAGCTGGTGGCGGGCAAGAGCCTGGCGTCGCTGGTGCCCGCGGTGGTGATTACCTGGGTGGCCTTCATCCTGTTCTGCGTGGGCGTGGACCTGGTCGCGTGGCCGCTCGTGCAGGGGCCGCTGATGCCCAACGCGCTGTGGACCTTCGGCGTGCTGGTGATTGCGCCCCTGTTCGCGTTCTTCGGCAACGGCGTCGCGGTGCTCATCTCCGCCCGGGTGAGCGAGGCCCGCATGGCGCAGCAGATCTCCGCGCTCGTGGTCCTGCCGCTCGTCGGCATGGTGGGCGGGCAGGTGGCCGGCGTCCTCAAGGCGGGCTTCCTGTACTACGCGCTCCAGGGCGCGGTGGTCCTGGTGCTCGACGGGGTGTTGCTGTGGGCGAGCATCCGCCTGCTGGACCGGGAGCGCCTGGTCAGCCGCTGGGGCTGAAATAAGGGCTGGAACGCCGCCGTTGACCGGGCATCAGACACAGGGCCGCCCGGTGGGCGAGCGGCTAGGCAATGGCCAGTGAAACTGGCATGTTGCAGGCAGGGCAGCCGGTCGGAAAGCGGGCGCGCTTTCGTCGCGGGGGCCATGTTCTTAGAGAGGGTCGGGTGGTGGCGCGGATTTGCCGGCCGCCACGGCGGCCACGGAGGCGCTGACTAGCAATGGGTATCTTCGACACCATCAAGGGTGAGGCGAAGCGCAACTTCATCGCTCGCGCGGACACGGCGAAGGGGGAGATCATCTACAAGTATCCGGAGAACAACATCCGGATGCTGACCCAGCTGACCGTGGACGCCGACGAGGTCGCCCTCTTCGTCAAGGACGGCAAGGTGGAGGGGAAGCTGGGGGCGGGCCGTCACCAGCTCGACTCGAACAACATCCCGTTCCTGTCGCGCCTGCTGGAGAAGTTCACCGGCGGCAACCTGTTCGTCGCGGAGGTCTTCTTCGTCTCCGTCCGTGAGTTCCCGGGCATCAAGTTCGGTGGCCCCATCGGCGACGTGCGCGACCCGGAGACGGGCCTGGGCATCGGCACCATGGTGTACGGCGACTTCTCCATCCGCGTGACGGACCCGGAGAAGCTCGTGGTGGGCCTGGTGGGCATGGGCCGCTCCAACAACGAGGCGTTGCTGGGCTGGTTCAAGAACCAGGTGCTCAAGGTGACGCGCGACCGCATCGCCGAGCTGCTGGTGAAGAAGCGCTGGCCGCTGCTCGACGTGACGAGCGGTGCGTACACGGAGGAGATCGAGACGGAGGTCATCGCCGGCCTCAAGCCGCACGTGGACGACTACGGGCTCACCGTGGTGCGGATGGGCAACTTCCACGTCAGCATCAAGGAGGAGGACGAGGCGACGCTGAAGAAGCTGGGCAAGGACGTGGCGTACTCGCGCCTCGCCGGCGGCTTCCAGCAGTACGCGCAGGGGCAGGCGATGCTCGGCGCGGCCGAGGGCATGGCCAAGGGCGGCGAGAGCAGCGGCAACGCGCTGGGCGGCATGGGCATGGGCATGGGCTTCGGCATGGCCCAGCAGTTCATGAACATGAACAACCAGCAGCAACAGCAGCAGCAGCGTCCTCCGGAGCCCGCGCAGCAGGCGGCCCCGGCCGACACGCGCAGCCCCGCGCAGCGCCTGAAGGAGATCAAGGAGCTGAAGGACGCGGGCGTGCTCTCGGATGACGAGTACAACGCCAAGCGCGCGGAGCTGATGAAGCTCCTGTAGTCCTCAGCGTCGCTGACGCGACACCCGGGCCTCCGTCCTCTGTTTCGAGCGCGGGGGCCCTTGTCGTTGATGGGGTGCTACTGGCCCGGGCCCGCGGCGGCGGGGGCCTCCGTCGTCGCATCCTGCGCCGTGGGCGTGCCCTCCGGCCCGGGCGCGCTGACGGTGTCCTCCGACTTCAGGTCCAACCGGATGGGCACCTGCAGCGTGGTGCCCAGGCGAAGCAGCAGCACGTCCGGCTCGATGCCCGGCTCGCCGATGGCCTGGGCCACCTCGCGCGCGGACAGCGCGTTGCCCTTCGCCCACAGCGTCTTCAGGAACTCACCCGCCTCCGGCGAGTGCCACCACGACGGACCGAAGCGCGCCTTGAGCTGGGCTTGAATCTGCCCCGCCAGGAACCACGCGCGGAAGCTGTCCGCGGACTGGAAGAAGTCCTCCTGGTCCACCAGGTAGCGCGCCGTGTCCTCGGTCGTCATCGGGATGTCGTCCGTGCGCGACATGACTTCCCGGTAGAGCTCCCTCGGGTCCACGTCCGCGCGCCGGTGCAGCTCCAGCTGGTACAGCAGCCGGCCCGCCGCGTGACGGATGAGGTACAGCTTGTGCGCGCTCGACGTCGCCAGGTACTTCGCGCGCTCCTCGCCGCTCAGGCCCGCGTGCTCCTCCAGCCACACCGGGTCCTCCAGCAGGTCCTCGAAGAGCGACGAGTACGCCTCGCCCACCGTGGGGTTGCCCAGCCGCGCCAGCTCGAAGCGCGTCTCCGCGGTGAAGGCGGCGTGCAGCGCATGCCCGAACTCGTGCAGCACCCGCGCCTGGTGCAGCACCCCCGAGCCCGGCTTGAACGACACCCGCACGTCCTCCGGCACGCGCACCGCCAGCGCCAGGGGCCGCGAGTTCTTCTTCGGCAGGTCGCGCTCGTCGATCTCCACGTTCTTCTGCGTCGACAGGTCCAGCTTCATTCCCGCCAGCGTCTCGTGCGCCTTCTTCAGCGACACGCCCTTGGGGAACGCGTCCTCCACCTCACGCGAGCGGAACAGCCGCGGGATGTCCGCGCGGGTGATGTCCTTGAAGGCCAGGTTCAGCTCGCGCTGCGCCAGCCGCTCCATGACGACGCGGTACGGGGCCTGCGTGGCCTGCAGGATCTCCTCCGCCAGCACGCTCAGCTTGCCCAGGTCCGCCTGCCGCAGCTCGCTGCCGAAGGCCTCGTACGAGGGGAAGCCCAGCTCCTTCACCCGCTTCTCAGCCTCCTCCTCCTTGCGCCGCAGGGTCTGGTTGAGCCGCTCCAGCGCGGGCGTCGCCGCCGCGTAGAGCGCCTTGCGCCGATTGCCGCTGCGCTCGTTGGCGAGCAGCCGCTCCAAATCCCGGTAGCGCAGCTCCTTGCCGTCCAGGTTGAAGGTGAGCGACGCCTCCAGGTTGGCGGACGCGTCGTTGTGCTCGGCGAGCGCGTGCGACAGGTACTCGCCCGCGAAGTGCGAGTGCAGCGCGGTGAGGGCGCGCACCTCGCGCGGGTCCTGGGTGAGCTGGCGCAGCCGGTCCAGCTTCCGGATGTTGTCGAGCGTGAAGAGGTCCTCCTGCCCCGCGTACGTCCCGGAGACGTCCACGTGGCGGCCCTCGGTCCAGAACACCCACACCAGGCGGTGCTGGGCCTCGAGCAGCGTCTCCGCGCGTGAGGCCAGGGCTCGGACGTCCGCCGTCAGCAGCTGCTCCTCCGTCGGAGGCGGCCGGTTGTCGGCGGGAGGCGCCTTGTGGCAGGCGCTCAGGCAGCAGGCGACTGCGAGGAGGAGGGGAATCCTTGGGTGCATGTGGGGCCTCATGTTACTTCCGGCCCGCCCATGCCCAACCTTTCTCAATGGCGGGCCGCCCGCGGACGCCAGGCCCTCTACTCCGCCCTGCGACGTTTCTTCGCGGCAGAAGGCTACCTGGAAGTCGAGACCCCGCTGCTCATCCCCACCCCCGGGATGGAGCCGCACATCAACGCCTTCGAGGCCCGCTTCGTCCCGGAGACGAACGTGGGCGTCGAGCGCCCGCTCTACCTCCACACCAGCCCCGAGTACGCGATGAAGCGCCTGCTCGCCGACGGGGCCGGCCCCCTGTTCCAGCTCTGCAAGGTGTTCCGCAACGGCGAGGTCTCCACCACGCACAACCCGGAATTCACGATGCTGGAGTTCTACCGGCCGCAGGCGGACTACCACGCCATCATGGCGGACCTGGAGGGCGCGCTGGCGGAGGCGGGGCGCTCGGCCACGGAGGGCGAGACAGGCGCGGACCCGGCCTTCTTCACGCGCACCCCCTACGAGCGGCTCACCGTGCGCGACGCCGTGCTGCGCGCCACCGGGGTGGACATCCGCGTGCACTCGGACGGGCCCTCGCTCAAGCGGGCGGCGGAGGCCATCGGCGTGCGGACGGGCGACGCGGAGAGCTTCGACGACGTGTTCTTCCACCTGTTCCTGCAGCGGGTGGAGACGGGGCTGGGGTTCGACCGGCCGACGTTCCTCATCGAGTACCCGGCGTCGATGGCGGCGCTGTCACGGCTCAAGCCCGGAGATACGGCGGTGGCGGAGCGGGTGGAGCTGTACGCGAAGGGGCTGGAGCTGGCGAACGGGTTCAGTGAGCTGACGGACCCGGCCGAGCAGCGCGCCCGCCTGCTCGAGGAACAGGACCTGCGGCGCAGACTGGGACGTTCCGTGTATGCTCTGGACGAGCGGTTCCTCGACGCGGTAGGTCGAATGCCACCCTCGGCGGGCATCGCCGTGGGGCTCGACAGAATCCTGATGCTGCTGCTCGGGGTCCAGCGCATCTCGGAGGTGCTCCTGTTCCCCGCCCACGAGTTCGTGTGATTCGAGACATCGTCCGGACAGCGTTCGCGGGTGTTTCAGCAGTGGGGCTGACGGGCGCGGCGTCGTCGGCGATATCGGCGCTGTCGGTGGCCGGCGCGCACCGGGAGGCGGACAAGCTCCTGAATCTCTGGGCGCAGGGCGTGCTGGCGTCGGCGGGCGTGCGTCACGAGGCGGTGGGCCTGGAGCACATTCCGACGGAGGGCCACGTCGTCTTCGTGTGCAACCACCAGTCGCACTACGACGCGCCGCTGGGGTTGGCCTACCTGGAGAAGCACACGCGCTTCGTGGCCAAGGCGGAGCTGTTCAAGATTCCCGTGTTCGGCTCGGCGCTGCGGCTGGCGGGCAACATCCCCGTGGTGCGCAGCGGCAGCAGTCAGGACAGGGCCCGGCTGGAGGAGGCCGTGACGGCGCTGCGCGAGCGGGTGAGCGTGCTCTTCTACGCCGAGGGCACGCGCAGTGAGGACGGCCGGCTGCGGCCGTTCAAGAAGGGGGCCGCGACGCTCGCCATCCAGGCGGGCGTGCCGGTGGTGCCCATGGCCGTGTCAGGGACGCGGCTCATCCTTCCCAAGGGAGGACGGGCGGTGCGGTGGGGACAGCGCGTGGCATTGGCGGTGGGAGCGCCCATCACCACGCAAGGCCTGACGATTCAGGACCGCGAGGCGCTCACGCGCCAGCTGGAGGACGCGGTCGCGCAACTCTACTCCGAGGCGTGTCGACGCTCGGGAGACGTACCTACATGAAGAAGCCCGCACCTCAGAAGTCGTTCGCATCTCATCCCTGGCACGGAATCACCCCTGGCAACGACGCTCCGGAGGTCGTCACCGCGTACATCGAAATCGTCCCCACGGACGCGGTGAAGTACGAGCTGGACAAGGAGTCGGGCATCTTGATGCTGGACCGCCCGCAGCGCTTCAGCAGCCAGTGCCCCACGCTGTACGGCTTCATCCCGCAGACCTACTGCGACGAGCTGGTGGCGAAGCGCTGCGCCGAGCGCACGGGCATGCGCGACATCAAGGGCGACGGCGACCCGATTGATATCTGCGTGCTGACGGAGAAGGTGGTCAGCAACGGCAACCTCCTGGTGCGCGCGGTGCCGGTGGGCGGGTTCCGGATGGTCGACGGCGACGAGGCGGACGACAAGATCATCGCCGTGCTCGAGTCCGACCTGGTCTACGGCGAGCTGCAGCACATCGCGCAGCTGCCGCGCCCGCTGCTCGACCGCCTCAAGCACTACTTCCTCACCTACAAGCAGATTCCCGGCGAGGGCAAGCGCAGCGTCGAGATCGCGGAGGTGTATGACCGCCCCGAGGCGCTCGAGGTCATCCGCCGCAGCATGAAGGACTACGACCGCGTCTACGGCAACGCGCCCACCACGCCCGTGCGCAGCCGCGCGCGTCGTCCGGTGGCGCGCAAGAGCCGCGCGTCCTGACGGTGCCCCACCGAGGAGCGGGGCGGTGTCCTCCGCTCCTCGGGGGTTGGAGCTCAGGGCTGGTTCGGGTCCGTGCCGATGCCCTGGTACGGGTTGAAGGTGTACGTCCGGGAGAACTGTGACGACGGGCTGAAGTAGTGCGCGGCGAGCTTCGCCGGGTCGGTGGCGATTTCTCCGCGCAGCACCGGGCCGTCGTTCCCGTCGTCCCAGCCCCACGGCGCGTTGGCGGAGTTGGACGAGCAGTTGCCCGCGACGAGCCCGCAGCCGCCGCTGGTGTCGCCGCGGAAGGTGCCCCAGCCGGAGAAGAGAGTGGAGAGCTCGCGGCGCTGCCAGAGCCCCTCGCCGCCGTACAAGTCCAGCAGCTTGTAGCGCACGTCCGCGGCGGTGGCGGACGCGGGCTGCTCGGCGAGCGTGAGGGAGGGGAAGTACTTCACGCCGTCACCGACGATGTCGTAGGCCGGCCACGCCTTGAGGCCATGGCCCTTGGCCTCCTGCGCCGTAATCGGATGGAGCACGCCCTCGAAGGCCGCGAGCGACAGCGTGCCGTCCACGCTCTCCGCGCCCGAGCCGAGCGGGCTGCCGGTGGGAACGAAGGAGAAGAAGTCCTTGTGCGCCACCGTCACCGCGCCCACGAGCGCGCCGTACTCGCTGCCGTCGCGCTGGACGATGAGCAGCACGCCCTCTCCGTCGTTCTCGTGCTCGCCGTCGAAGATGTTGTCGGACCAGTCGCGCGGGTGGAAGAACAGGTAGAGCAGGTACCAGTGCGAGCTGGTCTCCACGACGGACTGGTACGCGTGCGCGGACAACAGCCGCGAGCCCGTGTTGTCCCAGTTGTTCGTCCCGCTCCAGTCCCCGTCGAAGTCCACGCGCGTGAGGAAGTCCGACTTGCCGCCCAGCGAGTGCGAGCCCGTCACGTCCACGTCCTGGTAGTGGATGGGCGCCCACCGCTTCGTGAGCGCCGCGCGCGCCGCCGTCGAGCCGACCCCGTCGAGCAGCGCCCGCTGCGCCTCGCCGAACGGGTCGTCCTCGGAGTACCCCTCGCCGCAGCCCGCGAGCAGTCCCAGGGACACGGTGACGAGGGTGGACACCAGCACTTCGGAAACACGACGAAGAGGTGACGGCATGCCGGCCTGCCTTTCTGGAAGGCGTCACTCCACGTCATCTTGGATAGATTGTGAACACCGCTTTACTTGAAAAGCGTGTCACGGCCGGGTGGGGTGGAACGGCACCATCTGGAGGTCGTCGTGATGCGGATTCGTTCGTGGGGGTTGTTGTCGCTGTTGGGGCTGTCGACGTTGGCGGGGGCACGTGGGCTTCCGGGAGCATTCGTTCCGGGCAAGGAGCACGGGCCGTTCGTGGACGTGGTGGAGTACCTGAGCTCCGAGGAGGATTTCCGCGCCTGGTTCCAGCTGCGCGCCAACCTGCGCAAGAACTTCGATGACATCTGTGGGGACACGTTCTGCGAGGGGGACTACAGCAACATCGAGACGGTGGTGTTCCGGTGTTCGGTGGGGCAGCGCTCGGGCGTCATCGGTCAGTGCCTCTGGGTGTTCGGCGGCAGCTACGAGCACATCGATGCCAGGTCGGGGGCCATCACCACGGAGGCGCGCACGTGGGCCTGCACGAGCCCGTTGGTGCCGGGCACGACGATGGCGGCGCTGTTGAAGGCGCTGTCCGGGCCGGAGCCGATGAACGCGCCGCTGCCCGGCACCAGCACCACGCTCTATGACGGGTTGATCGACTGTCTCTAGCGGCTCAGCGCAGCTCGACGAGCCGCACGCGCTTGTAGATGCGCTTGTCCAGGGGCAGGCGCGTGTCGATGAAGCCGAGCGCTTCGTCGAACTCGAAGGTGAAGACGGGGATGGGCGGGCTGATGGAGAGGATCAGCTCGAACTCCCAGAGGCTGGTGATTCGCTCGCGCTTGCCCACGGCCTCGGCGGGAGGGGGCGGGAGCTTCTGGGCGGCGGCGCGGACGTCCTTCATCGCCTCGTTGTCCACCTCGGGCTGGTGGCTGGGCTCGACGAGCTCGACGTCGAGCAGGCGTCCTTGCGGGTCCTGCACGACGCGGATGAGGGCGCGGCGCGTGGCCCGGAACTCCTCGCGCATCTTCTCGCGCAGCTCCTGTCGCATGCGCAGCGTCGGGTCTCCGACCTGGCTCGCGGGGCGGCGACGGTCCTCCTCGGGGGGCTTGTTCGCGGCGAAGGCACCGGTGGCGCCGTAGTTGGCGGCGCGCTCGCCCCACACGCGGCCGTAGGCGCGGCTGCGCTCCAGGCCCATGTCGAAGTAGCCCTGGAGGCCATGCTCCTTCACGGCGCGGTCCGCGTCCCAGAGGCCCAGCAGGGTCTTGCCCAGCTGGCTGAAGTAGGGATGCACCAGTCCCCGGTCCACCTTGCCCCGGCCGACGCCCTCGGCGACCAGCTCCTCGACGAGCGCCTGGGGGGAGGTGGGCTCACGGGCGCCTCGGAGCTCGCGCTCCCGGGGCGCTTGTTCCTCGCTGCGCCACGCGGAGACGCGCTGGGTCCGGGCCGCGAGCAGCAGGCGTGCGCCCTCGCGCCGCGCGTCGGTGGGCGCCGCGCGAGGGATGTCACCGTGTGGAGCCTGTCGCGGCACGTCGGAAGACTCAGTTGACGGAGTGTTCTCGCTGGGGGCCTGCGCCATGAGGGGCGCGTCGGCCGGAGGTGGACGGTTCGTGAGGGCTCGCGTGTCGGCCAGCTCCCCGCTCGGGCTGTCATCGCGAGGCTGGGCGGACAGGGCACCCGCAGTATCGGGGCGCGGCGCGTCCGCGGTCAGGGTGTTCGTGTCGCGCTGGGGCGCGGCTCGGATGATGGCTTCCTTCGGGGCCGGGGTCGCGCGCGCGACGGCTCCGTCGGTTCGGTCGGAATCCGCTGGAGGGGCCTCAGGTGCTCGTGCGGTCTTGTCGGGCCGAGGAGGGCTGGTTTCGGACCTCCGTGGGGCCGCGCCGCTGTCACCGCTTCGGGCGTCGCCAATGGATGCGTTGGGGAGAGGCGCGCGGGCGCGCGCGATGGCATCGCCGTCATCGCCCCGGCGGTCCTCCGGTGGCGTGGACGGGGCCTTGTCCACGGGGGCCTGGGAGCCGGCCGCCCGCGCCTCGTCGGGCCGAGCGGGACCCACCGCGAGCGTGCCCGCGCTGTCCCGGGT
>NZ_SRLW01000027.1:0-50713 GCF_006518215.1 Myxococcus sp. AB025B | reverse complement strand
ACCCAAGCCCAAGCTGCCGCCCAAGGCCGCTCCTCCCGCCGTGGCCAAGGCGCCGCCGCCCGCCGCGCCCCTCGTCGCGCCCGCCGCCATCGTCGCGCCGCAGGCGGTGCCGCTCGAGAAGCCGCCCGAGGCCGCCACCGAGACCGTCGCCGCCGCGCCCATCGCCGTCGGCGGCACGGGCGCGCTGGTGCCCGGTGGCGTGGTGGGCGGCACGGGCGCGGGCACGGGGCTCGCGGGAGGTGGCGGCCGCGCGGCCCCCATCAACCTGCCCGAGTCGGCCACGCCGCCCGAGCCGCTCGAGTCCAACCTCATCCCCGAATACCCCTCCGACGCCCGCTCACGCGGTCAGGAGGGCATGGTCATCCTCAAGGGCGTCGTCGAGGTGGATGGCCGCGTCACCCAGCTCAAGGTCATGCGCGGTGACGAGCCGTTCGCCAGCGCGGCGATGTCCGCGGTGCGCACGTGGCGCTTCAAGCCCGCCGTCGTCGAGGGCCGCCCCACGGCGGTCTTCCGCATCTTCAAGGTTCCTTTCCGTCTCAAGTCGTAGGTCGTCTGTCTCACCCCGCACCTGCCCCCCAGGAGCACCTCGTCATGAACTTCAATCTTCGGGACATCTACAACCACATGGGCGTGTTCGCCCTGGGCATCGCCTGGACGCTGATGCTCTTCGCCGTCGCGTCCCTGGCGGTGTTCTTCGAGCGTCTGTTCGTGTTCTTCCGCTCGCGCAGCAAGTCGCGCGTCTTCGCCGCCCGCGCCGGCCAGCTCCTGCTGCAGCAGCAGCACGAGGCGCTGGTGAAGGAGGCGGAGGGCACCAAGGGCAGCCACCTGGCCATGCTGCTCGGCGGTGGCATGAAGACCTTCCTCGCCAAGTCCAAGCTGCCCGCGGGCAAGCTGGGCCCGGTGGAGCTCACCCGCCGCGAGCTGGTGCGCATCAACGAGCGCGTCAGCGCGGACGTGCGTCGCGGGATGTCCGTGCTCGCCACGGTGGGCTCGGTGGCGCCGTTCGTCGGGCTGCTCGGCACGGTGGTCGGCATCATCGAGGCCTTCTCCGGCATCGCCAAGGAGGGCTCCGGCGGCCTGGGCGCGGTGTCCGCGGGTATCGCCGAGGCGCTCGTCGTCACGGCGCTGGGCCTGCTCGTCGCCATCCCCGCGGTGCTGATGTTCAACTTCCTGTCGACGCGCGCGGACTCGCTCCAGCTGTCCCTGGACGCGGCGCGCAGCGAGCTGATGGACCACCTGGAGGACATGTCCACGGAGAAGCGCCCGGGCGCCAACAACGGCGCCATGGCCACGGGCCCGGAGACGGTGGCGCGCCGGGAGGGGCTCGATGTCCGCCCGGCGTAGCAGCCTCACCCCGGAGATGAACGTCACGCCGCTGGTCGACGTGGTGCTCGTCCTCCTCATCATCTTCATGGTGGTGACGCCGCAGATCGAGTCGGGCGCGTCCGTGGAGCTGCCCGCCGCCACGAACCCGGACAAGGAGAACAAGGAGCTGGAGCCCACCACGGTGAGCCTGGCCACCAACGGGTTCTTCTACCTGGACCGCAAGGAGCTCAAGAAGGACGCGCTCATGGTGGAGCTCAAGGCGCTGCGCGAAGAGAAGCCGGACTCGCCCGTGGTGCTCAAGGCGGACCGCGGCGTGCGCTACTCCGAGGTGCGCGGGCTCTTCAAGAGCATGCAGGAGATGGGCTTTCCGGGCATCAACCTCCAGGTCGTCGAGAAGAAGGGCCCGTAGGAGCACGCCATGGCATTCGACCTCGGTGGAGCCAAGGGCGGCCTTCGCCCCTCGATGAACGTGACGCCGCTGGTGGACGTGGTGCTCGTCCTCCTCATCATCTTCATGGTCGTCACGCCGCTGATGACCAAGCAGATGTGGATGACGGTGCCGGCCAAGCCGGACAAGGAGGACACCACGCCTCCGCCTCCGGACGCGCTGCCGCCGGTGGTGCTCACGGTGGACCGCGCGGGCGTGCTGCGCATCAACCGGGAAGAGGTGCCGAGGGACCAGGTGGTCACCCGGCTCCAGCGCATGCTCAACGCGCGCCCGGACAAAATCGTGTTCTTCGACGCGGGCGACGACGTGCCCTACGGCGCCGCCATGGAAGTGCTGGACCTCGCCCGGGGAGGCAATCTCACCGTGGGCGTGCTGCCTGACAAGCTCGCGGACTGAGTCTTCCGCGCGGCGGCGGGTCGTGACCTCGAGTTTGCGATCCGCCGCCTGAATCGTCACAAGCCATCCATTCCAATGCCATCCGTATCGCGTTGTTTACGGCGCGACCGTTGGCAAGGAGAGTCGTGTTGTCTCCCGCAAGCTTTTCGCGCGCCCTCGTGGCGGCGCTCACCCTCATCACCAGCCCCGCGCTCGGTCAAACCCCTTCCACCCCCGGCGGGGAGAGCACGCCGTCCGGGACGGAGACGCAGGTCGTCCCGCCCGTGACGGACCCCACCGCGCCCCCGTCCGAGGAGCTGCGCCCCGCCGCGCCCGGCATGGCGCCCGCGCCGGAGGGGACGACGCAATCACAGACACCTCCGCCCTCGCCCGCGCCGAACGCGCCGCGGTCTGGTGCCACGCAGGCTCCCGCTGCCGCGCAGCCGGGCGCCACGCAGGCCCCCGCCGCCGTGCAGCCCGATGTCTCGCAGCAGGGCTCCACCGCACAGCCGGACGGCTCGCAGCCGGGCGCCACGCAGGCTCCCGGTACGGTGAAGCCGAATGGCTCGCAGCCGGGCGCCACGCAGGCTCCCGGCACGGTGAGGCCGAATGGCTCGCGGCCGGGCGCCACGCAGGCTCCCGCCACCGTGCAGCCTGATGGCTCGCAGGCTCCCGCCACCATGGCCACGCAGCCCGATGGCGCGCAGCCCCCGGGCGCCGTGCAGCCGGACGGCTCGCAGGCTCCCGCCACCGTGCAGACGCCGGGCGCCGAGGAAGTCCCGACCGAGGGCATCGCGACCGACGAGGCCGTGACGGCCGAGGACGAGGCGATGATGGCCGAGGCCTCCGAGCCTCCCGCGGGCTTCACGGGCGTCTACGGCAAGGTCGTCGACGAGACGAACCAGGAGGGCCTCATCGAGGCCACCGTGAAGGTCGTCACGGGCGCGCAGAAGCAGGCGCTCACGGACCTGGACGGCAACTACCGACTCGCCCTGCCCCCCGGCAAGTACGACCTGCGCGTCTTCTACGACGTGTACCAGGGCCGCCGAATCACGGGCGTCATCGTCACCCAGGGCAAGGCGACCAAGCTCGACGTCGCGCTCAGCGCCGACGTGGGCGCCGTGCAGGAGGTCGTCGTCGAGGCCCGCGCGGACCGCCGCGCCGAGGGCGCCCTGCTCCAGGAGCGCAAGAAGGCCGCCGCCGTCTCCGACGCCATCAGCGCCCAGGAGATCTCCCGCACCCCCGACTCCAGCGCCTCCGACGCCGTCAAGCGCGTGGTCAGCGCCACCGTCGTCGACGGCCGCTACGTCCTGCTGCGCGGCCTGGGCGGTCGCTACACCACCACCCTGCTCAACGGCGCGCTCCTGCCCAGCCCCGAGCCCGATGAGCCCAGCGTCCCGCTGGACCTCTTCCCCACGTCCCTGCTCGCCAACCTCAACGTGGTGAAGAGCTACACCGCCGACCTGCCCGGCTCCTTCGGCGGCGGCACGCTGCTCATCGAGACCAACACCTACCCCAGCCAGTTCGAGTTCAAGCCGCGCATCACCTTCGGCGGCGACACCGAGTCCACCTTCCAGGGTCGCAACGCCCAGCGCGGCGGCGGCGCCATGGAGTTCCTCGGCTTCCCCGGCGACACCCGGCGCCTTCCCGCCGCCATCCCCACCGACCACGCCCTGGGCAACGGCGGCGAGTCGCGCGAGGAGCTGACGAGCCAGTGGAACAGCTTCAACAACGTGTGGAACGCGCGCCGCACCACCGCCCTGCCGAACATGGGCCTGAGCGCGTCGCTCGGCGACACGCTGCGCTTCGAGAACAAGCGCCTGGGCTACCTGGCCACCGTCAACTACGGCCACCGCGAGAACACCCAGCGCACCCAGTACACCAAGGCCGCGTATGACCTGCGCGGCGACTTCGTCAGCTACGACGACGCCCAGACGCAGCTGGGCACCGAGGTCGCCAACCTGAGCGGCCTGGCCAGCGTGGGCTACCAGCTCAACCGCGACAACGAGCTGACCCTCTTCAGCCTCTACACCCGCGGCACCGAGACGCGCACCACCACCAGCGACGGCGTGGACTCGCTCAAGGGCGACCTCTACCAGGGCAGCCGCCTGCAGTTCATCGTCCGGCAGCTGTCCTTCAACCAGCTGCGCGGCTTCCACCGCATCGGCCTGTTCGGCGACTCGGAGGTGGACTGGCAGGCCAACTTCTCCCGCGTGGACCGCGACGAGCCGGACACCCGCGACTCGCTCTACAGCGACAACCTGGGCAACCCCTCCGGCGGCATGTCCTTCCCCAACCAGGCCAACAGCGGCGAGCGCTTCTTCGCCGACCTGGGCGAGACGTCCTTCGGCGGCAGCCTCAACGTCACCGTGCCCTTCAGCGACGTGCGCCTGAAGGTGGGCGGCCTCACCCAGCTGTCCTTCCGCGACTTCCGCGCCCGCCGCTTCCGCTACAGCCTCAGCCCCAGCTCGGACGTGGACCGCTTCCTGCCGCCCGAGGTGCTCTTCAGCAGCGACTACCTGGGCAACGGCATGCGCATCCAGGAGAGCACCCGTCCGGACTCGGACGCGTATGACGCGTCGCTGGGCATCTTCGCCGGCTACGTCACCGCGGACGTCACCCCCACGGAGTCGCTGCGCCTGGTGGGCGGCGTGCGCCTGGAGAGCTCGCGCCAGGAGCTGGTCGCGCTCAACCAGTTCACCGACGTGGAGGCGTCGCGCAACGACGTCAACTACCTGGACTGGCTGCCGTCGCTCAACGCCATCTACGCGCTCACCCCCACGGTGAACCTGCGCGCCGGCTACAGCTACACGCTGGCGCGGCCGTCCTTCCGGGAGCTGGCGCCCTTCTCGTTCTACGACTTCGTGCGCCGCCGCAACATCTCCGGCAACCCGGACCTGGTGCAGACGCGCATCCACAACGTGGACGCCCGCGTCGAGTGGTTCGCCGGGGAGAACGAGGTCCTCGCCGCCAGCGCCTTCTACAAGCGCTTCCAGAACCCCATCGAGCGCGTCATCAACTCCGTGGGCTCCGGCGACATGAACTTCGAGAACACGCCGGCCGCCAACACCTACGGCCTGGAGCTGGAGGCGCGCGCGTCGCTGGGGCGCCTCACCCCCACGCTGCAGCCGGTGAAGGTGGGCGCCAACCTCACGCTCATCCAGTCCGAAATCGACCTGGGCAACGTGCAGGGCCTGCAGACGAACTCCAAGCGCCCGCTGCAGGGCCAGTCGCCCTACGTCATCAACGTCAACCTCGGGTACGAGCGGCAGCAGAGCGGCACGGAAGTGGCGCTGCTCTACAACGTGTACGGCCGCCGCATCGCCGAGGTGGGCACGGACAACCTGCCGGACGTCTACGAGCAGCCCTTCCACCGCGTGGACCTGGCCGTCACGCAGAAGCTCACCGAGGCGACGCAGCTGAAGCTGACCGCGTCCAACCTCCTCAACTCCCGCATCAAGTTGCAGCAGGGCGACATCGCCCTCGTCGAGTTCCGCCCGGGCCTCGCGTTCTCCGCGTCGCTGGGCCTCTCCCTGTAGTTCCCCTCCCGAAAGGAAGTCTCGTCATGAAGCGCTTGTTCGCCTCCCTCTTCATCATGTCCAGCCTGGTGGTTGGTGCCGCCGGCTGCGGCGACGACGACAAGAAGGACCCGCCTCCCACCAACCCGGAGCCCACCAACCCGGAGACGGTGGAGGTCTCCCAGGACATCACCGCGGACACCACCTGGAAGGCGGGCAACACCTACGTGCTGAAGAAGTACGTCTTCGTCAACAGCGGCACGCTCACCATCGAGGCGGGCGCCACGGTGCAGGGTGAGACGGGCAGCGCGCTCATCATCACCCGCAACGCGCGCATCAACGCGGTGGGCACGGCGGACAAGCCCATCGTCTTCACCTCCTCCAAGGCGGAAGGGCAGCGCGAGGCGGGCGACTGGGGCGGCGTGGTGCTGCTGGGCAAGGCGCGGCTGAACGTCTCCGGCGGCGAGACCACCGTCGAGGGCTTCTTCGCCACCAGCGGCAACGAGCAGACGAAGTACGGCGGCCAGGACGACGCGCACAACTGCGGCACGCTGAAGTACGCGCGCATCGAGTTCGCCGGCTTCGAGCTGGCGCCGAACAACGAGCTCAACGGCCTGACCGTGGGCGGCTGCGGCTCGGCGACGGACATCGACTACGTGCAGGTCCACCTGGGCCTGGACGACGGCATCGAGATGTTCGGTGGCACCGCGCCCCTCAAGCACATCGTCATCACGCAGGCGGACGACGACGCGCTGGACTACGACCTGGGCTACACGGGCAAGGTGCAGTTCCTGGTGGTGCAGCAGAGCCCCCGCGTGGGCGACCGCGCCATCGAGGCGTCCAGCCACAAGACGACGCCGACGCAGGAGCCCATCAGCGCGCCGGAGATCTGGAACGCGACGTTCATCGGCTCCAACGCGGACCCGGGTGGCAACCCCTCGCAGGAGGGCCTGGTGTTCAACACCGGCGCCGGCATCCGCCTGCGCAACGCGGTGGTGGCGTACTTCAAGGACCAGGCGGTGGACGTGGACGGCGAGGCCTCCGCGGCGCTCTTCAACGAGGCCGGTGACTCGCGGCTGTCCATCCGCAACACCTTCTTCTGGGACAACGCGAACCTGACGGACACCATCCCGTTCGCGCCGAACCCGAAGGTGGAGGGCGGCGTGACGGTGGACCCGGACGTGAGCCGCTTCAACGAGGCGGAGAAGATCCTGGTCGCCGCCAACGGCGTGAAGGTGCAGGACCCGCAGCTGACGGACGCGACGAACCTGACGGCGCCGAACTTCCTGCCGAAGGCGGGCTCGCCGCTGCTCAACCCGGACAACGCGGCCACGCCGGGCGCGGGCTTCGACACCAGCGCTCGCTTCGTGGGCGCGTTCGGCACCACGAACTGGATGGCTGGCTGGACGGCGTTCCCGCAGAACTGAGTCGTCTCGGGTGTACCCGCCCGGCGTCCGCGGAAGTAAGTGCGGAGGCCGGGCGGTCTCGTGGCCCGGCGCGGGTCTCTTCCGGAGGGGGGCTCCGGGAAGGCCTCGCGTCCGGGCCGCGGTTTTTCAGGGGGTGGGTGCCGAGGCGTCCGCGGAGCGTCCTGTCTCGAGACCTTCCTTCTCGAACAATGCGAGATAGGGCTCATACCGATAGAGACGGTTGCGCTTCTGTCCCGTGGTCTCCCGCAGCAGCCCCGCCGCCACCATCGATTCGATGACCGAAGCGGCCGTCACGTAGGAGCATGACAGGTGCTCCTCCGTGGCACGTACGGTGATGACAGGACGCTCGAAGAGGAAGTCCAGCAACCGCGTGGCCTGAGCGCTATGCGCGACCCTCTGCCGGGAGTCCTCGCGCAGCTTGAGGATGGCACGAGCCGTGTTCGTCGCGGAGGCACTCACCTCTGCTACGCCGCGAAGGAAGAAGCGCAGCCACCCCTCCCAATCTCCACCGCTCCGAATGGCCGTCAGTCGGTCGTAGTACTCGGCCCGATGCTTCTTCAGATAGACGCTGAGGTAGAGCAAGGGGCGCTCGAGGACGCGTCGCTCACAGAGCAAGAGTGTGATGAGCAGTCGGCCCACACGTCCATTCCCATCCAGGAACGGGTGGATGGTCTCGAACTGGGCATGGGCCAGACCGCAAAGGATGAGGACGGGAAGCTCACTTGGTCGATGAAGGAACGACTCCAGATTCGCGAGCGCCTCCTGCATCTCATGAGGTGGCGGTGGCACGAACGTCGCCGTCGACAATGAGCACCCTTGAGGGCCAATCCAGTTCTGGCTGGTCCTGAAGTCTCCAGGGCTCCGCTCGCTTCCGCGAACACCTTCCATCAATCGAGCATGAATCTCCCGCAGCAGGCGGAGCGACAGCGGGAGCGAATCGAGCCGCTCCAAGCCGAAGTTCATCGCCCGGACGTAGTTGACGACCTCCTCCACGTCCTTGGTGACCCGGGCTCCTCGACCGTCCATCTCGAACTCGAGGACGTCCTCCAACGTGCTCTGCGTTCCCTCTATCTGGGAGCTGAGAACCGCTTCGTGGCGGACGTACATCGCGACGAAGAGGTCGGGATTCGGAAGGATGGAGGACACGCCATCCAAGCGTCCAAGCGCCCGATCCGCCTCGCTCAGCAAGGAGGTCAACGGCCCCTCAAGGCGGATGGGGGGATCAGGAGGCAACCCGCTCGGGATGAACGCTCGATACCCTCGAAGCTGCTGAACGTACCTGCCAGCCCGCATCACCTTGCCCCCTGAATCACGCTGAACTGAAATATGCGCGCCAAGACCGCGTCACTATTTCAAGAATAGGCCCCATATTAAAATAAGGGCCCCTCCGATTCAGGCCTATCTCAGGAATCTTCAACAAGAAGAGGTCGCGGCCTGGAACCCCGTTTCGGGGACTGGGGCACTTGTCTCCGCGGCATGCGGGCCGTCCTCCCACGTCGGATCTGAAAGTCCGCCTCAGACGTGGGCACAGGTCACGCGCTCGATGCTCGAAGCCGCATGGGACGTCACGCGGTGGGCAGCACGCCGTTGCCCTCGTGGGCGATGGCCAGCGACTCGGCGGTGGCGCCCTCGGAGAACAGGGACGCGCCCTGCGCGGGACGCGCCTTGGGAGGACGACCCCGGCGCTTCGGCGCGTTCTCCTCGTTGCCGTTCGCCGCGGCCACCGGCTCCGAGGTGGCGCCCTCCGACTTCGGCCCCTTGCGCACCGGACGCGGCAGGTGGATGGCGTCCAGCTTCGTGGCCAGCTCCGGGTTCTCCTCGGAGAACACCCGCGCGTAGGCCAGCGCGCGCTGGCCCTTCTGCAGCAGCGCGTCCTGGCTCTCCTGCAGCCCCTGGCGCGCCACCTCCAGCGCCGCCTGCGCCTGGGCCACCGCCTCCGCCTTCGCTCGCACCTGCGCCGCGGCGTCGTCCAGCACGTCCCCGCTCATGTCCGGGAAGCGCACCTCCGCCAGCTCCGTGGTGAACAGCTCGAGCAGCGCACGCAGCGCCGGGGAAATGGGGTCGTTCTCGTTCGAATCGAACATGGCGGGCCTCCTGGCTCCTCGCGGTAGGGCCGCCATCTGCTCACGTGTTCAGTGTCAGATCAAGAGGGTACGCTGCGAGGCCGGATTGTCGGCCCCGCGCGCGTTTCCTCCCACACACCGCCGGCTGACGCTTCGTTCAGTGCCGACGTTCCGGCGTCAGTCCACGCGCACCAGGGCCGCCTCGCGCAGCCCCTCGTTCGCGCCGACGTCCACCGCGAGGTAGTGACGGCCCACCCCATCGAAGGTCTCCGGAATCGCGCCGCCACCTCCAGAGATGAAGGCCGGGATGCCCGCGTTGGTGAAGGAGTAGTACGAGTGGATGTGTCCGTAGAGCGTGAGGTCCACGCCCTCGCGCGCGAGCTTGCCGACGAGGCCCGCGGACTCACCGCGGTTCGCGAAGCCGCCGCCACGCAGGCCCACCGGGTCCTGGGGCGGCACGTGCATCGACACCACGTGCGTGCCGTGTCGCGACGACGCGAGCCACCCGTCGAGCTGCTCCTCCACGATGGGGTCCAGCGTGCCGCTGCTCGAGTCCACCACGGTGAAGCGCACGCCCTGGAAGACGAAGCTCTGGTTGCCCCGGCCCACGAGCGCCGTGTACTCCTCCGCGTCCTTCGAGAAGGTCTCGTGGTTGCCCAGCGTCGCGTACAGGGGAATCGGTGAGCCCGCCTCCAGGCGCTCCTGGAACTCCAGCAACTGCTCGCGCGTGCCGTTCTCCGTCAGGTCTCCGGAGAAGAGGATGAAGCGCAGCGTGGGGTCCTTCGACAGGCGCGCGTAGATGTCTCCCACGCGAGGCAGCGCCTCCTGCACGTCCGCCAGCGCCGCGAAGCGGAACGGCTCCGAGGAGTCCCAGCCCGGCGGCGCCACGTGCAGCTTCGCCACCGCGCCGGCGCGCAGTTGCACGCGCCAGGTCTTCACCGTGCGAATCGAATGGGGCACGGGCTCCACCGCGAGCAGCTCACCGTCCTCCAGCTCCGCGACGAGCTGTGCGTCCGGCATCGCGTTGCGGACCGTGAAGAGCCAGTTCGTCGTCGCGCTCGCGGCCAGCGTGGCGCGCGCGGTGAAGACCGGGGCGTTGCCCCACAACGTCACGCCTCCGGACTCCACGCCGCGCACCGCCGCGAGCCCGTCCTCCACCACGAGCGAGAGCCCGCCACCCTCCGCCTGCCCGACCTTCAGGTCGCGCATCGCGCGGTTCTCCGCAGGACGCAGACACCCCGCCAGCAACAGCGCCGACACCACGCCCACGCTTCCGAGCCGCATCACTGCGCTCCTCCCAGCAACGGCAGATGACTCGTCGTCGCGCCCTGCTTCGCGGCGTGGCGCCCCATGCAGCGTCGATGCGTCCTTCAGCCTCCGCTCCCGCATCACAGGTCACCTCCGAGCGCGAAGATACGCGACAGCTGCGTCGCCACTTCCGCGCGCGGCCGCTCGCGACCTCCCGACGCGGAGTCGGTGCACATCCACTCCCGCGTCACAGGTCACCTCCGAACGCGTAGATGAGCGACAGGCGTCCGACGAGCGCGCCACCGGCCTGCGCCTCCGCGGCCACGCCCCACGCGTCCGTCAACAGCACACGCCCGCGCAGACCGAAGTTGCCCACCACGCCTCCACCCAACGAGCGCACCCCGCCCGCGAAGTCATCCTTGCGGTGGTCGTAGTAGAGCATCGCCTCGCCCCTGAACGGCCCGCCTCCGCGCCCCAGCCACACGCCGTAGCCGAACGTGAACAGCAGCTGCGTGTGCAGGTTCCCGTCGTCCACCGGGCCGAAGTAGCTGTAGCCCTGCATCGACATGCCCAGGCTCACCTCGGCGAACGAGCCCGCCAGGGACGGGCTCACCCGCGCCATCGCGTAGCGGCCTCGCAGCCCCACGTCTCCACCGATGACGGCGAAGCCCTCGGTGGGGAAGCGATGGAACAACCCGACCAGCTCCGCGTCCAGCGACGACCCGTCCGAGCCTTCGAGCCTGCGCTCCGACACCCCGAGCAACCGATACGCCCCACCCACCCGCACCTGCGTGTTGCCCTCGTCTGGCGCCAGCCTCGCGGTGGCCCGGAGCCGCACCTCGTCGAAGCGAGCCACCGCGCCCAACGCCACGAAGTGGTCGTAGTCGAACGACGTGTCGCTCACGTACTGGTAGCCCATCTCCAGCTCCAGCGGCGGCAACGACGGCGGAGGCACCCCCGGGTCGAACGACGGCGACGCCACCGAGTACAGGCTCGCGAGCGCCGAGATGCCGAACACGCTGAAGCCCGCCAGCGTCACCGCGTACAGCGGCGCGATGGTCTTCCGCGACGCACCCGTGAGCGCGATGGGCACCCCGCCCAACGCGATGAGCCCCAGGCCCGTGCCCTCCAGCGCGAACAGCCGCTTCGCCGTGTGCCCGTCCCCCGCCACCGCCGGCGCCAACCCGTGGAACAAGAGCCCCGGCACCACCGACACCACCGCGGGCAGCACCTGGAACTCGCGCGGCTCGGCCGTCGACGACGCCGCGGGCATCAGCGTCAACGCGCCCTCGCGCGGCGCCGCCGTGGCGCTGCTCGCCAGGTCCCTGTCGGTCAGGACCCTGAGCGGGAAGTCCGACCCACCTTCGAGGTGCTCGTCCCGGGAGGACGTCTGCGCCTCGGGAGGCTCCACTCCCGGCCGCATCGCGGGCCCCACCGTGACGCGCCCCGGCAGGTCCCTCGGGATGTCCGACCCGCCCAGCTCCGGACTCCGGGCGAGCAGATCGAACGCGGAGGGTCTCACCGCCTCCAGCTCCTGCGCCCGCCCACGCATCGGCAACGCGAGCAATGCGCCCATCACCACCAGGGCAAGGGGCCTCGAGCGGGAGGACAGCTCGGACAACATCGGCGTCGCCTCGTTTCTCCGGAAGAAGGCCGACCGCCCTCCACCACCGGCCCGCGCGGCCGTGCCGGCCTACATAACCGCCCTTCCCCCGCGCGCGCCGGACACGTCCGTGAAGAAATGTGAAGCGACCCGACAGTCTCGGGCGCGGCTCCCACAACCCTCCGGAATCACGGCGACTCTTCGCCACAATCCCCCGGACCCCGGATTATCCCCCGACCGCGACGAATCATTCTGAGACCCCCAGCCCCCTCAGTCCGAGAGCTGTCACCCCCCGAGACAGTGTGCGCGGGCGAGGTGAGGGATGACTCAGGTCTCGGTTTTCCACGTGGTTTTCCACCAGGCCCCGAGGCACGGAACACCCCCGTGACGCGTTCGCATGCGACTGGAGCCCGTTCCGGGACTTTCAATGGAACAAGAGTATGCTTGGTGTTTCACGACGACCTGACCTGGCCTTGTAAACGTGGCGGAATCCCCCCCTCAGCAGTTCGGCAAGTACGTCCTTCTTTCGAAGATTGCCGCGGGCGGCATGGCCGTCACCTACCGCGCCCGGATGACGGGGGCCGCGGGCGTCACGAAGCCTTGCGTCATCAAGCAGATCCTCCCCCACTTCGTGGACGAGGCGGACTTCGTCGAGATGTTCATCGGCGAGGCGCGGCTGGTGGCCAGCATGAGCCACAGCAACATCGCGCAGGTCTTCGACTTCGGCGAGGTGGGCGGCCAGTACTTCATCGCCATGGAGCTGGTGCAGGGCCAGCCCTTGTCCAAGGTGCTGCGCCGCGCGCAGCGGGCGGGCATGGGGTTCTTCCCGGAGCCGCTCGCGCTGCACGTGGCCAGCAAGCTGTGTGACGGCCTGGACTACGCGCACCGCCACGTGGGCGAGGACGGCGTGGAGATGGGCCTGGTGCACCGGGACGTCTCGCCCGACAACGTCCTCATCTCCTACGAGGGCGAGGTCAAGGTCATCGACTTCGGCATCGCCAAGGCCACCAGCGCCGTGGAGGCGAAGACGTCTCCGGGCACGCTCAAGGGCAAGTACCCGTACTTCTCCCCGGAGCAGGCGCAGGGCCGGCAGGACCTGGACGCCCGCACGGACGTGTACGCGGCGGGCGTGGTGCTCTACGAGATGGTGTGCGGCAAGCGCCCCTACGAGGGCGAGTTCGTCACCGTCCTGCCGCGCATCCTCACGGGAGACTGTCTGCCGCCGTCGGCGAACAACCCGACGGTGAGCCCGGACTTGGAGACGGTCATCGGCAACGCGATGGCCATCGACCGGGAGGCGCGCTACCAGACGGCGAAGGAGCTGAGCGAGTCGCTGGTGGAGTTGCTCTACCGCGACAACCCGCGCTTCACGCCGACGATGCTGTCGCAGCTCATGGCGTACCTCTTCGCCGAGGAGCTGATGGCGGAGGGGCGAAAGGCGGAGGTGACGCCCGCCTTCAAGGAGCAGGTCGCGCTGTGGCAGGCGGGCATCGTGGAACCGTCGCAGGGCCGGGCCCGACCCCTGTCGTCGGGCAGCGTGTCGCGGCCCTCGAGCCCCGGCGTGCGCTCCAGGCCCGGAAGCGAGGGAGGCGCGCGGCCCCCGAGTGACGGCGCGCGACGCTCCGCTCCGGGCAGCAACCCCGACATGCGCAAGGTGTCGAGCGCGGGCGGGCGCCGTGCGACGAACACCGGCATCCCTCGCGCGGAGACCACCGGCGCGGGCCGCAAGTCCGGCTCCTACGAGCGCCCCGGTCCGCCCGTCCCGGAGCTCCCGGACGAGCCCGCCACGGACGCGGGCATCGACATCCTCAAGACGTACGTCCCCACCGTGGTCCCCGCCGCCGTGGCCGCGATGGGCGACGACCCTCGGGACACGCCGGTGGAAATGCCCGTCGTCACCGCGCAGACGGTGGCGCCGCAGCCCTCGGGTTCGGCGCGCACGTATACGGGGACGGGGTTCCGCACCGCGGCGGACGAGGCTCGCGAGAAGCTGGCCCGCGAGGAGGCCGAGCGCGGGGCGAAGCGGCAGAAGGACATGCGGACGATGACCCTCTACATGTTCGGGTCCGCCATCGTCCTGCTGTTCGTCGCGCTCTTCTACCACTTCGTCATCAAGTCCGATCCGCCCCCGGAGGCGGTGGCGGTCCACACCACCACGCTGCGAATCACGTCCACGCCCGCGGGCGCCAGCGTGAACCTCAACGGCAAGGACGTGCCGGGCAAGACGCCCGTGACGCTGGACGGCGTGCGCGTGGGCGAGGCCAACACCCTGGCGCTCACGATGCCCGGGTACTCGACGTGGATCCGCCGCTTCACCCCGGCGTCGGTGTTGCTGGAGCCGATGAACGCGGAGCTGGAGGCGCTCAAGCCTCCGGAGCCCGCGCCCGTCGCGGTGGCGCCCGTGGACGACAAGGCGGATGACGACGTCGTGTCCCTCGTCGGGGCCGAGCAGGATGGCGGCGGCGTGGCGACGGACGACGCGGGCACGGAGGCCGTGGCGGCGGAGGGCAAGCCCGCCGAGCAGCCGCAGGCCGCGGTCGAGAAGATGACCGCGTCGCGGCGGGCACTCCATGAGGTGGACTACCCCACGCGGCTGTTGGTGCTGCGGCCCCAGTACAACGCGGCGCCCATCCCCGAGTACTCGACGGCCTCCATCGACCTGAACCCCTCGCTGTCCTACTCGGTGTGGACGCAGGGCAGCGCGTCGCTGGCCGAGGGTCGGGGGACCGCGTCGGGGACGCTGGTGTACTTCATCGAGGGCGAGGGCCCGGCGGACTCGAGCTTCGGATTGTTGAGCGCGTCCACGCGGACCATCAAGAACGCTCGCAAGCTGCATGTGTTCGCGGTGGATGACAACGGGCCGGAGGACAACAGCGGCACGGTGCGCGTGAACCTCCGGCAGTCCGCGTATGTGCCTCCGCGCTCGCTCACGTTCGACGCGAAGGAGCACGCGCTGCAGCTCAAGCCCGAGCACCAGGTGGTGCTGCGCGGCCTGAATCCGCGCGCGACGTACCTGTTCACGGTGCGCGACGACTTCGCGGAGGTGCGCCCGGGGGCGAATGGGCGCATCCAGCAGATGCTGTGTGTCGAGCGGGGCACCGAGCCCGCCTCGGTGCGCGCCACGCATCGCATCCTCGAGACGGGCAAGCGCTACCAGATCACCGACACCGAGGACCTGCGCTGCTTCTTCCCGGACGTGAAGCGCGAGGACAACCAGGGCGCGCTCGAGGTGGACATCGTCGATGCCACGGCGATGACGCGCAAGGAGCGCGCCGCCGCGCTCAAGGGCTCGCGCCGCTCGGAGCGGTAGTCAGGCCCAGTCGGAACGGACGCTTCTCGCGAGCGGCGTCCTCCTCGTGGCGCCGCCATCCAGGGAGGTCGGCCGCGCGGAGAGGCGGTGGACGCGGACGACAGACACGCGGGCCCCGGCTTCGCTCGCTCACGTGCCCAGGTGCTGGGTCGACCTGCCCCCTCCGCTCTGGGGTAGCAGGCGACGGGGCGAGCCCTCCATGCGCCTCCCGGTCGGCGAGCATGAGCCGGAGCCGTTCCTCGGGGGCTCGGCGACATGCGTTCCCGGACCTGGGCGGGGTGCCTAACCTGTCCCTGTCGCACCCCGCATTCAGACGGGGCGCGATGCGAGCTGACAGCTTCCCGCCGTAAGGGCTATCGGGGCCCGTGTCGCACTCGTGGCCCGGCTCGACAAGACGGGAAAGGCACGTGGGCGCGGAGCCGAGGAGGGCACCGGGCCCACGAGTCTATCCAGGCTCCTCGCGTGAGCGCATCAGCGCCGCCAGCTCGCCGTCCCCCGGGAACGGGCTGTGCTCCAGCGCCGAGATGACGGCCTTGCGGTCCGCCTCGCCCTTGTTCTGGCTGAGCTTGAACTTGCCCTCCAGCCGCGTCACCCGGAGCTCGAACGCGACGATGCCGCCGAGCAGCCGGTTCACGTACTCCTGGGACTGCTCCATCGTCCACGGGGGAGCGTTGCCGGCCTCGTAGCGCGCCGCCGTGTCTCGCAGGATGCGCAGCACCTCGTCGCGAGACTCGATGACGCTGGGCCTGCCGTACGCGTGCACCGTGGCGTAGTTCCACGTGGGCACCTGGGAGCCCGTCGTGTACCAGGTGGGTGACACGTAGGCGTGGGGCCCCTGGAAGATGACCAGCGCGTCGCGCTCGGCGGGGAACGCGCGCCACTGCGGGTTCGGCAACGCCATGTGCGCGAGCAGTCGCAGCGCGCCCGCCGCGTCCCGCTCGACGAGGAACGGCAGGTGCGTGGCGAAGGGCGCGCCGTCCTCACCCATCGTCACCAGCACGGCGAAGGCGTGCCGCGTCATCAGCGACAGGAGACGCTCCGCGTCCCGTTCCTCGAAGTGGCGGGGGATGTACATGCCCCCTTGCGTCCCCCGGGTGGGGCCACCGCGTCAACCGGGGCTTAAGAACCGCGCAAGGTTTGTGCCCTACCTTGGTTCTCGTGCGCGGGGCCGGCGCGCGCTTCGACGTGTGTTGCGGGGAGACACCATGAAGCTCAAGGCAGGCATGTTGGCGGCCGCGCTGGTTGGCGCGGGCTGTGGCGCCCAGAAGACGCAGGACACCACCGAGCAGCAAGCCGTGGTCGCCGTCGCGGGAGCCATCAACGAGGCGCAGTCCGCGGACGTTCCCCTCGGCTCCCGGTTCCTGGAGGGGTTGCCGCTCGAAGTACAGCGCTGGGAGTACGAGGGCTTCCAGTGCGACGCCGAGCCGGAGACCGCCGAGGTGGAGGTCTGCGGACAGAGCTTCCCCTCCGAGCTCCACCTGTCCTGGACCGACTGCGAGGCGCGCGCCCGTGGGCCCCGTGGCGGAGGTTGTGGATGGGAGCGGCCGCCCGCGCCCGGTGGCGGCCCCCGGCCCGAGGACTCCGAGCGCGGTGAGGCCACGGGTGTGGTCTCCTCGGGCACGGTGGAGGTGGTGACGGCCATCGCTCCGGTCGAGGCCTGCGGTGAGGACTCGCCGCTGCGCTTCGAGCAGCAGTCCACGCACGACATCACCCACACCCTGGAGGATGGCCGGAGCGCGAAGATGGCGGGCAGCATCGCGTCCACTTCGGTGCGAGTGCCCGGCGCTCGCCAGACGCTGAGCCGCGCTGTCACCGTCGACACGACGCGCACGCACCTCGACGCGGAAGGCGTGGTGCTCGACAGCCTGCACCTCACGGGCTCGCTGGAGGAGACCTTCGACGCGGAGGCGGACTCGCCCACGCGCACCAGCAACGGCACGCTCACCGCGACGCTCGCGGATGGCAGCGCGTCCTCGGTGACGCTCACGGGCATCGTCCGGGTGCCGCCGTCCGTCTGCGCGTGGCCGCTCGCTGGCACGCAGGTGCGGACGAACGCGGAGGGCTCCACGAACACGCTGGTGTTCGGACCCGAGTGTGGACAGGCCACGCTCGACGGCGAGGCCATCACCCTGCCCGCGCGTCCGCTCGGGCCCCGTGACGGAGGATTCGGTGGCAAGCCCCCTCGGGGCGGTGGCCCCCGCGGTGGCGGGCGCTGAAGCCTCGGCGTACTCCACCCCAGGCCCCTGAAACGACACGGGGCGCGGCGCCTGCTTCCGGCACCGCGCCCCATGAGTCCGCGCATCCCCGGCCTCAGGCCGGGAGACGGCGCCTCAGATGTCGAGGTTCTGCACGTCCAGCGCGTTGCGCTCGATGAACTCGCGCCGCGGCTCCACCGCCTCGCCCATCAGCAGCGAGAAGATTTCGTCGCTCTCCACCGCGTCCTCCACCCGCACCTGCAGCAGCGTGCGCGTGAGCGGATTCATCGTCGTGTCCCAGAGCTGCTCCGGGTTCATCTCACCCAGACCCTTGTAGCGCTGCAGGCCCAGGCCCTTCTGCGCGTCCTTGCGCAGCGCCGCGTGGACCTCCTGCACCGAGTACGCCGTCACCGTCCCGGCATCCACCTTCACCTTGTACGGCGCATCCCCCAGGGACTTGAACGCATCCCGCAGGGCCACCAGCTCCACGTACTCCGGCGAGGACAGGAACGCGTGGTCGAACACCGTCGGCCGCATCGCGCCGTTCACGTCCGTGCGGAACACCAGCTTCTTCGTCCCGTTCTCCGTGTCCGTCTCCACCTCGTGCGACACCCGGCCCAGCACGTCCGGCATGCGCCGCTCGAACTCCGCGTACGCGCCCTTCACCGCCGCCGCCAGCGCCGCCTCGTCGCCCAGCACCTCCGACGTCAGCCGCGCGCCCTGCACCACCGCGTCCACCACCCGCGCGTCGCGCCGCTTCGCCTGCTTCTCCAGCCGCTCCTCGTACGTAATCACCTTCTCGAGCAGCGCCTTCAGGTCCGCCCCACCCACCTCGCCCGAGGGCGTCAGCACCCGCCCGTGCTCCGTGGCGATGCCCAGCAGGTACTCGTCCAGCGCGCGCTGGTCCTTGACGTACTTGTCCTTCTTGTTGCGCGTGACTTTGTAGAGCGGCGGCTGCGCGATGTAGAGGTAGCCCTTCTGCAGGAGCTCCGGCATCTGCCGGAAGAAGAACGTCAGCAGCAGCGTGCGGATGTGGCTGCCGTCCACGTCGGCGTCCGTCATCAGGATGATGCGGTGGTAGCGCGACTTCTCCGGGTTGTAGTCCTCCGGCCCGATGCCCGTGCCCAGCGCCGTGATGAGCGTGACGATTTCGGCGCTCGTCAGCATCTTCTCGAAGCGCGCCTTCTCCACGTTCAAAATCTTGCCGCGCAGCGGGAGGATGGCCTGGTTGCGCCTGTCCCGCCCCTGCTTCGCGGAGCCACCTGCGGAGTCACCCTCGACGATGTACAGCTCGCTCTCGTGCGGGTCGCGGCTCTGGCAGTCCGCCAGCTTCCCGGGGAGGCCGCCGCCGTCCAGCACGCCCTTGCGGCGCACCGTCTCACGCGCCTTGCGCGCCGCGATGCGCGCCCGGCACGCATCGCCAATCTTGGCGACGATCTTCTTGCCCACCATGGGCGTCTCTTCCAGGAAGGTGGCGAGCTGGTCGTTGACCATCTGCTCGACCAGGCCCTTCACCTCGCTGTTGCCCAGCTTCGTCTTCGTCTGCCCCTCGAACTGGGGGTTGGGCAGCTTCACGGAGATGACCGCGGACAGGCCCTCGCGCGCGTCCTCGCCCGCGGGCGCCTCCTTCAGGTCCTTCCAGAGGCCACCCTTCTCCGCGTAGCTGTTGAGCGTGCGCGTCAGCGCGGCCTTGAAGCCGGACAGGTGGCTGCCACCCTCGTGGGTGTTGATGTTGTTGGCGAAGGTGTAGATGCGCTCGTCGTAGCCGTCGTTCCACTGCATGGCCAGCTCGAGCGACACGCCGTCCTTCTCCACCTGGAAGGCGATGGGCTTGTCGTGCAGCACCTGCTTCGACTTGTTGAGGAACTCCACGAACGAGGAGATGCCTCCGTCGAACTTGAAGTCGTGCTCCTTGTTCGTGCGCTCGTCGCGGATGCTGATGTGCAGCCCCGCGTTGAGGAACGCCAGCTCACGCAGCCGCTGGCTGAGCGTCTCGAAGTTGAAGTCCACCGTCTCCATCACGGTGCTGTCCGGCTTGAACGCGATGAGCGTGCCGCGCTTGTCGGTGGTGCCCACCTCCTGCGGCGCCCCCTGCGAGACGCCTCGGGAGTAGGCCTGCTCGAACACCTTGCCGGCGCGCTGGACGCGGACCCTGAACCACTCCGAGAGGAAGTTCACGCACGTGACGCCCACGCCGTGCAGTCCGCCGGAGACCTTGTAGGCCCCGTTGCCGAACTTGCTGCCGGCGTGCAGCTCCGTGAGGACGACCTCCAGCGTGTCCTTGCCCTTGAACTTGGGGTCGGGGTGGGGACCCACGGGGATGCCGCGCCCGTTGTCCTGGACGCTCAGCGAGCCGTCCACGTGGATGACGACCTCGATGTCCGTGCAGTGGCCCGCGAGCGCCTCGTCCACGGCGTTGTCGACGACCTCGTACACGAGCTTGTGGAGCCCGTAGGTCATCGTGTCGCCGATGTACATGCCAGGGCGCTTGCGAACGGCCTCCAGGCCCTCGAGCTTGGTGATGCTATCGGTCCCATACTCCACGGGCGGCAAAGCGACCTCGGCGCCAGTAGCGGGGGTCTTTTCCATGTGATGCTGTCCTTGGGAAAAGGAGCCTTGCAGAAGGCCTGTGCCTACCATTTAGAGGCACACTGAACAAGAGTAACGAGCCCGCGCAAAGCTGCGTAAATATTCGTGAAAATCGCTTGGCCGCCCCCTCGGGCGGCGGCGCCCCGGGAGCGGGGGTTCAGGCGTCGAACCGCGGCGGCGGGAGGCGCTCCTCCAGCGCGGAGATCAACTCCTCGAAAACAGCTTCGCGGGCGAAGAGATGCCGGGTGACGAGCACCCTTCCCTCTTCCTTGAGGAACAGACCGAGCACGTTCCCCCGCCGACCGAGCCGGCGCACCGAATCAATCTGGCCCCAGTGCAGGTCCAGCTCGCTGGCGCTGAAGGGGCGGGCCACGCGCACGCCGCGCGCGTCCAGGGTGACGCCCCAGCCGGTGCGCGGGCGCAGCCGGTGGAGGGCCACGAGGAAGGCGAGCATCAGCCCCGCGCTCACCCCGGCGCGGGCCAGCTCCTGCACGCCGCCACCGTCCTGGGCGTTGGCCAGGGCCCAGGCCGTCAATACCGCCAGCACGCAGGCGCCCAGGAAGAGCGCGATACGGGGGACGCGAGGGTCGAAGGCGTAGAAGCGCTGGCTCGTCATGAGTGCGGGCGCACCCTACCCGTCCTGGAGGACGGGTGCGCGCTTTTGCGCGGTGCGATGTTCGCCGCCCGGCGCGGGCACCCTAGGCTGGGGGCGTCCCATGACCGATGCCGAACTGAACGACCGCCTCCTCACCAACGTCATCGCCTTCAAGCACCTGCAACGGGAGCGGGGCATGCTGCGCCACTTCGGCGCCCCGGGCCTGGATGCCTTCAGCCTGCCGACCCATCCCGCCGAGTCCCACTTCCAGCAGGCCTGCTTCCGGACGACCCAGGCGCTCGCCGAGGGACTGCCCGCGCTGGAGGACTTCTACCGGCGCCAGGGCATCCCGGCCTGGCGCGTGGCGGTGCTGCCCGGCCAGGACGAAGGGGCCAGGCTGTTGGGCGCGCACGGCTACCGCCCCGACAACCGGCTGCCCGGCATGGGGCTGGCGCTCGCGGACCTCCCGGACGAGCGCCCCACCTTCCCCCTCGTGGAGACCGAGTCGCAGGAGGAGATGGTGGCGCTCAACATCCGCGTCTGGGGCAAGTGGGACGACCTGCTCTCCGTGTGGAACCAGCCGCCCCGGCTGCCCGTGCGCACGCTGGTTGCTCGCGAGCAGGGCCGCGCGCTGGCGTGTGGCTTCAGCCTGGACGTGGACGACACCGCGGGCGTGTACATGGTCGTCACGCTGCCGGAGGCGCGGGGCCGGGGGCTGGCCTCGGAGGTGATGAAGGGCCTGCTCTCCGGGGCCCGCGCCCGGGGCCTCGCCGCCTCCGTGCTCCAGGCCACCGAGCAGGGCCGGAGCGTGTACCGCAAGCTTGGCTACCGCGAGCTGGGGGACTGGGTGAACTGGGCGCGCGTCGCGTGAGGTGGGAGCCTCAACGCAGCGCCTCCAGCTCCTCCAGGATGGCGAACACCCGCGAGGGCTGGCGCGCCTCGCCGAGCCGCGCGGACAGCCCTCGCGCGGCGAGCCGGGCCACGTGCGCCATGCGCACCAGCCGCACGCGCCCCAGCTCCCCGTCCACCGCCGCCACCAGCCGCGGCGGACGGCCGTCGGGCGTGTCCACCGCCAGCCCCTTGGCCAGCGTCACCAGGGCCGCCGCGGGGAACAGCTCCTCCACCTGCGCGCGCGGGGAGGTGCGGGACGTCAGGCCGCCTGGTGTCTGCGCACGGCGTCCAGCAGCGTGTCCACGTCCACGGGCTTGCGCAGGTGTCCACACGCGCCAATCTCCTCCGCCACCTGGCGGGCGTTGGCGGACGCGGAGAAGACGAGCACGGGGATGTCACGCCACGCGGGAACCTGGCGCATGGCCCGCGCGAAGCCGGCGCCATCCAGCACGGGCATCATCATGTCGAGCAGCACCAGCACCGGCAGCGACGACATGTCCCCGAGGACGTCGAGCGCGTGCTTGCCATTGATGGCCCCCGTCACCGAATAGCCCGCGTCGCGCAGCACCTCCTCCAGTGCCTCGCGCAGGTCCGCGTCGTCGTCCACCACCAGCAACGGCCCAGTCACGCACTCGCCTCCTTCTCTCGACTCCACCACCCGACGGCCTCGAGACTATCTCGCGCCACCCACGCATACGTCACATGTCTCGACGGGAGGCGGGCGCTCCGCCCCAGGCTCGGGTCGTGTTGTCGGCGCGGTGTTGAGCATTGGCCAATACGAGCCACCAGCGGCGTGTGCATCTGGGGATTCCTCGTGAAGCAGTGAAGCGCGCTGGGTGACGAGCGACCGCGCGGACTCCCGGGTGCTGGGAGTCGATACGCGTCCGGGGGCGAACGGGGCCTCACCCCCGAGACCTAAGGGTGCGACCTCCTCTGTCTCGGAGACACCGTCCCCGTGTTTCACGACGTGCGCGCGCGCGGGTCCGCCCCCATCTCCTTGCCTCGCCCGCGCGAGGACCGAAGGGGCCATGGAGGCCCGCCATCATGCGCGGACGGAAGCCGGGGGACGCCATGACCGAAGCACTCTCTCGCCGTGCCTGGCTGGGGCACGCCGCCGCCGTCGCGGGGCTGGGCCTGCTCACGGCCGCCCCGCGCGCCCAGGCCCAGCGAAGCATCAAGGAGGACCTGCCGGTGGTGCGCGCGCTGCTCGCCGCCGAGCGCGACGCCGTCGCGACGCATGATGCCCTGGCCGGCGTGCTCGCGGCCGCGCCCGCCACCGACGCGCTGTTCGCCTTCCGGGGGCTGTTCGAGGCGCTGCTCTCGCGCTTCCGCCAGCAGCACGCGGAGCACGCCGGACGGCTGGTGGACGCGCTCGTCCAGCAGCGAGGCACCGACGACGTGGGCGCGGGCACGGCCAGGCTCCCCGAGGACTTCGCGCCCTGCCTCCAGAACGCGCTCGACCTGCTGACCAACCTGGAGAAGGCGTGCGCCCTCACCTACACCCAGGCGCAGACCGCCCTGAGGCTCGACGCCAACGGGGGGCTCGCCGCGAGCCTCGGCGCGGTCGCCTCCCAGCGCTTCGTCGTGCTGAACCTGCTCGCGCGCGGCCTCGCCACCCCGCCCGCTGCCACCGCGAACCAGCCCGCGGACGCGCTCGCGAGCCTCGTCGCCGCGTGGGTTCCGCGCACGCTGGCCATCAGCCTGGACGACGGCGCGGGCCTCGACGACGAGACCGGGCTGCCCTTCTACGACGTGACCCGCTGAAGGAGCCCCCCATGACTGCGAACCCGCGCCTCGCCCGCCGCCGCGTCCTCCAATGCCTGGGCCTCGCCACGGGCGCCCACGCGCTCGGGGCCTGTGAGGCCCCCATGGAGTACCGGCCGAACCAGGAGGTGAACCCCATCGAGCGCGCCCGGGAGGTGGGCGCCCTCAACACGCTGCTCGCCGCCGAGTACTCGCTCGTCGCGGCCTACGCCCAGGCCACCTCGCGCCTCGTGGCCGCGCGCGATGACCCGGCGCGCCCCCAGGCGGAGCGGGAGCTGGCCGTGCTCGCGCTCGGGCTGGCACGGGCCTTCCAGCAGCATCACGCCGCGCACGCGGCGCTGCTCGCCCGGACGATGACGGACCTGGGCGCCATCCCCGTGCGCGAGGACACGGTCTCCTACGCGCCGCCCGCGGGCTTCAAGCCCTCCGTCGGCAACGTCCTGAAGCTGTCGGCCAACGAGGAGCGCCGCTCCATCATCGCCTTCACCCGCGTGCTCGCCTCCATCCAGACGCCGAGCACGCGCTTCGTGCTCGCCTCCATCCAGGGCATCCACGCGCAGCACTTCGCGGTGCTCACGGCCCTCGTCGAATCACGGCTGGAGATGGCGCCCGCGCTCGACGCCGCGCGCGTGGTGCCCCGCCCCTTCGTCGCCTCCACCGAGGAGCTGGGCGGCGGCGAGGGCCTGGGCGCGGAGCCGGACCTCGCCGTCGGAGACGCGGGCTGACAAGGCCCTACCGCCAGGACAGCTCGAACTCGCTGTCGAGCAGCGCCACCTGCCGCCCGCTCACGCACACGTCACGGGCGCCCACCGCCTCCAGCGCGCCGCGCAGCACGCCCTCGTGGTACGCGGCGGGCATGAAGTCGCGGCGCATGATGAAGCGCGCGCTGCGCTCGCCCGTCCACACCGGGTAGCGCTCCCCGTAGCTCACCGCCATGCGGTACGCGTCACCCAGGGACTCGAGCAGCAGGCGGGGACTGCCCGCCGACTCCGCCAGGAGCTCCCGGCCGAACAGCGACGCCAGGAAGTCCACCGTGGCCTGCGCGCCCATGCGCTCGAGCACCTCGTCGAAGCCGCCCTGCCGGGGCGCCAGCAGCCGCGCCGCCGTGGACACCATGCGCAGGTAGCGCGACACCGAGTAGAGCTGGAACGGGTTGATTTCCCACACGCCCGCCACGCCCTTGCACCGCGCGACGGAGCCCTCGCCGCCCAGGAACGCGATGACGTGCAGCGCGCCGCGGAAGAACATCCCGCGCGCCTGGTCGTCCTCGGTCGCGGCCAACCGGCGCTGCTCCAGCTCCCACGCCGCGCCACCACCGCTCACATCCATGCTCACGTACATGGTCGTCTCCCCCGAGGGGCTCGCACTGCCTCGGCTCAGGGGACACGTCCGGCGCCTGCTCAGGTCTTTCTGTTTTCGCCGGATTCCCCCCACTTCCTAGATGCCAACCCTCTCATATTTTTCTGCCCCTGTCGAATGGTTCGAGATGGCCCCGGGGTCCGGGCCAGGTTCCGCCAGCGCACGAAGCGCCCGGATTCCAGGCACATGGACGTCTCGGAGGCCACGAGCCTGGAGGTCCCCCGGGTGCGGGGGACCTGGGAGGTGCGGGGAAGGGCCCTTCACGGGCGGCGCCCGGGTCAGCGGGCGGCGAGCACGGACTCGGCGGCGCGCAGGCCCGCGCCGGCCTCCATCCGGTGACCGGCGGCGAGCAGGGCGCGCTCCACGGCGCCCACGGTGACGAGCACGTCGCCGGGGCCCACGCGGTTCATGTGGCCCACGCGGAAGTAGCGCGTCTTGAGGTCCGGGTGGAGTCCGCCGGCAATCACCACGCCCTCGGCCTTCACGCGCCCGACGAGCGAGGCGTCCACGCCCTCCGGGTAGTAGACGGCGCTGAGCGTGTTCGCCGTCACCGTCTCGGACACGGGCAACAGGCGCAGCCCCAGCGCGCTCCACGCGGCGCGGAAGGCGCGGGCCAGGCGCTGGTGACGGGCGAAGCGCGCCTCCATGCCCTCGGCCAGAATCTGCCCCAGGCTCACGTCCAGCGCGCTGACGAGGTTGACGGGCGGCGTGGCGAAGTACGAGGGCTTGCCGCCCGCGTACGCCTCCATGATGGGCAGCCACTCCGCCCAGTCCGAGTACACGCTGGCCACCGGCGCCTTGCGGCCCCTCCACGCCGCCATCGCCTGGGGGCTCGCGGTGACGAGCGCGAGGCCGGGCGGCACGCCCACCGCCTTCTGGCTCGCCGTCAGGTACACGTCCGCGCCCCACGCGTCCTGGTGGAACACCTCGCCCGCGGTGGCGCAGACGCCGTCCACCACCGACAGCACGCCGAGCGCGCGCGGCCTTCACCAGCCCCTCCACCGGCGCGAGCACACCCGTGGACGTGTCCACGTGCGTGACGGTCATCACCTTGAAGCCGCCGCGCTCCAGCTGGGACTTCACCTCCGCCACCGAGGGCGCGTCGCCCGGGGAGGCGCGCACGTGCGTCACCTTCGCGCCGTGCCGCTCGAGAATCTTCGCCATCCGGTCACTGAAGTAACCGGTGTTCACCACGAGGGCCGCGTCGCCGGGCTCCACCAGGTTGGCCACGGCCATCTCCATGGCCAGGGTGCCGGAGCCGGAGACGACGAAGGGCTGCGCCAAAGGGGCGAGGCACACCTCGCGCAACCGCTGCAGCGCCCGGCCGAAGGTGACGATGAAGGCCGGGTCCGTGTGGCTGAGCGAGGGGGCGCCCAGCGCGCGCAGCACCTCTTCCTCGAACTCCACGGGCCCCGGAATCATCAGCAGTTCTCTCACGGCGTCACCACTCCTCAGGGGGCTCGGGGGCTCCGAGCGGTTGGGCGTCACGGTACAGGCACGGGGGACGACGGGCGGGAGCGTCGTGCCCCCGGGGGCGCACTCACAGTCGTTCGAGCAGCTCCCACAGGATGGAGAAGCCCTGCCGGAAGTCCTGCAGGTGCGCCTGCTCGTTCGGCGCGTGGTAGTACTTCATGTCCCCGAAGCCCGTTATCTGCACGTCGCAGCCCTGACGCTGCAGGTCCCTCACCAGGGGCAGCGAGCCGGTGAGCGAGAAGGGCTGCGCGTCCACGCCGCGCACGGCCTTCATCGCGTCCTTCAGGGCCTGGAGGCCCGGCGAGTCCAGCCGGCACGCGATGCCCTCGGTGCCGCCGCCCTGGAAGCGCAGGGCCAGCCGGCCGCGCCGCCCGTCCTCGGTGCGCGTGCGAGGCCAGCCGGCGGGGACGTCGCCGCGCTCCAGCCGCGCGTCCAGCTCCCGCACGAAGTCCTCGGTGGCGCGCCGCACCTCGGCCATGTCGTGGAAGGGCGTCAGGCGGACGTCACCCTTCACCACCACGTCGCCGGGAATCTTGTTCTCCTTGGTGTTGGACGCCTCGACCACGGTGGCCTTGAGGCTGGAGGTCGCGAGGAAGCCCCAGCGCTTCTCGTCCTCGTTGGGCGGGTAGCGCGCGTGGAACCAGCGGCCCAGCTCCAGCGACGCGGCCATCGCCAGCTCCAGCGCATTCACACAGTTCTGCGGCATGCCCGAGTGGCCGCCCACGCCCGTCACCTTCAGCTCCCACACGCTGTTGCCCGCGGTGCCCACGGTGGGGCCGAAGTTGGCGCTGTCCAGCCAGTACACCGGCTGGCCCACCAGGTCCTTGAGCCGGCCCTGCTCGGCCACGTAGCTCAGGCCCAGGCCGGGCAGGTCCCCCGCCTCCTCGTTGGCGATGAGCACCACCTTGAGGGTGCGGCGCGGGCGCACGTTGGCCTCGGCCAGCTGCGCGAGCAGGTCCGTGGCCACCGCGACGTGGCCCAGGCAGTCGGTGACGCCGCGCCCGTAGAGCACGCCGTCCGGGCCCTCCCATAGCTCGAAGGGGCTGCGCTCCCAGCCCTCGGCGACCTGGTCCGCGGGGACCACGTCGAAGTGCGCGCCCACGAAGCCCACCGCGCCCTCGCCCGTGCCCTTCACGGTGAGCACCAGGCTGACGCGCGACTCGTTGCCCTGGGACGCGAGCGCCTCCGCGTGGATGAAGCCGCTGGCGATGTGCGGGGCCAGCGCGTCCAGCACCACCTGCGCGGCCAGCCGCTCCTGGGGCACCAGCCCCGCCTCCAGGTTGTTCTGCAGCCGGGGCGTCAGGGCGATGAGACGGCGGAGCACATCCAGGAAGCGGTCTTCCTTCAACATGAGCGCGGACATGGGCGCGGATTGGAGCCCAGGTGCCGACAGGATGTCACTGAAAACGACGACGCCGGAGCCCCGTGGAGAGCCCCGGCGTCGACACTTCGGCGGGCCCCGCTCAGCGGTAGGTCAGCGCCTGCGAGTCCATGCGGGCCGCCTGGCCCGTGGTGAACGTGTTCATGCAGGAGTCGTCCGTGTAGTCCATGAAGTTGGTGATGGGGTCGTTGCCCGCGGAGGAGCAGGTGTTGCGACCCGTGGGGCAGCCGTACGCGGGCGAGGCCTCCGCCGGCGTGTCGCTGACGGAGTCGTTCGTGGTGGAGCAGCCGCCCTGGAACGTGTGGTACAGGCCCAGCCAGTGGCCGACCTCGTGCGTGCCCGTGTCACCCAGGTTGTACGGCGCCGCGCTGCCGCCCGGCACGCTGGAGTACAGAATCACCACGCCGTCCATCGTCGGGTTGCTGGCGTAGCTGGAGGGGAACGTCGCCCAGCCGAGCAGGCCGCCGCTCAGGTTCGCCGAGTAGATGTTGAGCGCGTTCTTGCCGCCCTTGCGCAGCGCCGTCTTCATCGCGCGCTCCGCGGACGAGCCCGAGCCCAGGTTGTACCAGGTGCTGTTCGTCGTGCGGTCCGTCGCCGTCAGCGTGAACCTGAACGGCGTGTTCGCGTACGCGGCGTTCAGCACCGCAATCTGGTTGGTAATCATGGCCGTGGTGATGTCGCCGTTCGCCACGCCCGTGCCCTTGTTGATGACATGGAAGTAGACGGGGATGTTCACCGAGCCGTTCGGACGCGCGAAGGCCGACACCGCGCGCTCCGACTGGAAGCGGCGCTCCATGTCCGCCATCTCCTCGTGCGTCGGGTTCACGCCGCAGCCGCGACCCTCGATGGCCTGCTGACCGGGCTGCTCCTCGGCCGCCGGAGGCGTGGGCTCCGGCTGCTGGGACTCCGGAGCGCTCGAACAGCCGGACAGCAACGCCAGGACACCGATGACCACGGAGAAACGGCCACTGCGACGCGCAACGAAGCTGGACATTCCCGACTCCTCGGAAAATGCGTGGAATACGTACTTTCCACGAAACGCCGTCTCATAGTCAAACCGCCCCCTGGTGTGACGGCGGGGGGTGGGATTGGAATGTCCGTGGAGGACACACCATGACGCGCAAATCCATTCATCGTCGGCGGGAGCTGTTCATCACGGAGCTGGGGGAGACGCCGAAGCCGCCCGGGACGGGGAAGCCCGGCGGCCCCAAGCCGATAACGACGATGGCCGTGGGCGAGGAGTCGAAGCCGCCAGACAGCGGCCCACGCGATTGACGCGGTGCGCGTCCCTGGAGCTCCCACCCGGCATCTGCTTCGCTTGGCGTCCATGACGACTGGCGTGGTGGCACTGGTGGGCTCCCGGGAGGACCTCCACATCCAGGAGGTGGGCCGGAGGCTGGAGGCCCTGGGTGTGGCGAGCGTCGTGGTGGACACGCTGACGTTCCCCGACGAGACGCGGATGTCGCTGACCGAGGACCTGGCTGGCATCCGCGTGGACGGGCGCGAGCTGGGGCGTCCCGCCGCGGCGTACCTGCGCGGGCTGCACACGCATCCGTTGGCGCACGGGGTCGACGCCTCGGAGGCGATGGCGGAGGACTGGCGCACCACGCTCACCGTGTTCCGCGAGAAGGCCACGTTCCTGTTGGGGGTGCTCGGCCGGTGGGAGCGGTTGGGCGTGCCGCTGTACAACCCGCCCTCGGCGGACTGGGTGCTGCACAAGCCCGTGCAGCTGAGCGCGCTTCGGGCCGCGGGGCTGCCGGTGCCTCGCACGCTGTGGACGAACGAGCCAGAGGCGGTGCGCCGCTTCGCCTCGAGCGGACGCGTGGCCTACAAGCCCGTCATGGGCGGGGCCGCGACGCAGGAGCTCCTGCCGGAGGACCTCACCGACGCGCGGCTCGCGGCGCTGGCCGCGTCCCCCGTCACCTTCCAGGAGCTGCTCCCGGGCGAGGACCTTCGCGTCTTCGTGCTGGACGGCGAGGTCATCGCGAGCCTGCACATCGTCACCTCCGCGCTGGACTTCCGGCAGAACGAGGAGCGCATCGAGCAGGTGGTGCTCCCGGACGCGGTGGCGCGGCAGTGCGTGAAGGCGTGCGAGGTGCTCGGCCTGCGCTGGACGGGGCTGGACCTCAAGCGGGGCGTGGACGGTGAGCTGAAGTTACTGGAGCTCAACGGCTCGCCCATGTTCCTCGGCTTCGACGCGGGCGGAGGCACGGACGTGGCCGGGCACTTCACGCGGGCGCTGGCGAAGCACGCGCGGGGCGGTTGAGGCGCGCTATCGCCACAGCGTGGCGAGCACCGTGCGCGAGGCCCCCCACGCCAGCGCGCCGAGGACGAGCACCAGCACGGCGGTGAACAGCAGCGGGCGATGGGGACGCGGGTGCATCACCGCGCGCAGCTCCTCCGTCATCGCCGGGTCCGCGTCCAGGTCCTCGTCGTCACGGGGAGACGTCATCGCTGCTCCAGCTGGTTCTCGACGAGCGCGCGGTAGCGGCCACCGGGGATGAGCACCAGCTCGTCGTGGGTGCCCTCCTCGACGACGCGCCCCTGGTCGAGCACGACAATCTTGTCCGCGCGGCGCACGGTGGACAGGCGGTGGGCCACGACGACGAGCGTGCGTCCGGCGGCCTCCCGCTGGAGCGCCTCGGTGATGGCTCGCTCCAGGGATGCGTCCAGGTGGCTGGTGGCCTCGTCGAGGAAGAGCACGCGCGGATTGCGATAGATGGCGCGCGCGAGCTGGAGCCGCTGCTCCTCGCCTCCGGACAGCCGCACGCCCGCTTCGCCGATGCGCGTCTTGAGGCCATTGGGCAGCGCGAGCAGCTCATCCAGGCACGCGGTTCGCGCGGCGTGCAGCAGTCGCTCCGCGTCCGGCGTGTCGTCGCCCAGGGCGATGTTCTCCGCGAGGGTGCCGTCGAAGATGTCGGTCTTCTGGAAGACGAAGGCCACCGAGCGGCGCAGCGCCACCGGGTCGAAGGTCTCCAGCGGCTGGCCGTCGTAGCGCACCTGCCCCTGCTCGGGGCGATACAGGCCGTAGAGCACCTGGGTGAGCGTCGTCTTGCCCGCGCCGGAGCGGCCGACGATGGCGGTCATCTTCCCCGCGGGCAGCGTGAAGCTCACGTCGTCCAGCACGGGCGGCTCGCTGGGAGAGCCGTAGCGGAAGGTGACGTGGTCCAGGCGCAGCTCGGGGGCGCGGGTGAGGGCGCCGGTGCCCTGCGCGGTGTCGTCGCGCAGCTCGGGCGAGGACTCGTAGACGATGTCCACGCGGCGCAGGGAGATGACCACGTCCTGGAGCTGGTGGATGAACATCACCAGGTTCTGCATGGGCGCGAGCGCGAGGCCAAGAATCGCGAGCGTCGCCACCATCTGCCCCAGCGTGAGCCGGCCCTCGAGGACCAGGTGCGCCTCGTAGACGAGGATGCCCATGGACACGGCCTGGTTGACCAGCTGCGCGCCGGAGGTGTGCACGGTGTCGTGCAGCCAGATGCGGCGCGCGGCCTCGGCCTCGCGGGCCTGGAGCTTCTCCCAGCGCGTGCGGGCCTGTCGCTCGGCGCCGCAGGCCTTGAGCGTCTGGATGCCGCCGAGCATCTGCAGCTCCAGCCGGCTGGCCTCGGCCGCGACGCGGAAGCGCTGGTGGTCCAGCACCGTGCGACGCGGCATCAGCAAGAGCGTCCACACCGCGTACACGAAGGCCCCGCCCGCGAAGAGGGCGAAGACGGCGCGGTCGTAGAGGAACAGCACGGCGCCGTAGCCCACGAGCATCACCAGGTCCAGCAGCACGGACACGGACGCGCCCTGGAGGATGCGGCGGATGCGCTGGTGGTCCTCGATGCGCTTGAGCAAATCCCCCCGGTGACGCCGCGCGAAGAACGTCACCGGCAGGGACAACAGGCGCCGCCAGAACTGCGCGAGCAGCAGCGCGGAGAAGCCTCGCGACAACAGGAAGAGGCCCGCGCCGCGCGCAATCGACACGGCGACCTGCGCGACGAGCAGCACCGCCAGCCCCAAGCCCACGGCGGTGAGCAGGGAGATGTCCCGGCCGCCCACGGCCTTGTCCACGAGCCCCTGGATGAGCAGCGGCTGTGCGAGCGCGAGCGCCTGGAGCAGCAGCGTGGTGACGAACACCTGGAACAGCAGCAGGCGGTAGCGCAAGAGGCCCCGTCCGAAGCGTCGCAGCGCGCCGAAGCGGCGGGACGTGACGGGCGCGGTGGGGGCGGGACGGAAGAGGGCCTCGGTGGCCTCCAGCGAGAGGAGGATTCCGTCCCAGTGCTCACCGAGCTTCGCGCGCGGGATGCGCCGCAGGCCCTGCTCCGGGTCCCCGACGACGGCCTCCTTCGGGGTGACGGCGTAGAGGACGACGAAGTGGTGGTCATCCCAGTGCGCGATGCCGGGGAGGAGCGCCTGGCCCTCCGCATCCTCCAAATCGGTGGGGTCCTCCACATGGAAGGCGCGGACCTTGAAGCCGACCTGCTCCGCGGCGCTGGCGAGGTCCGGCAACGAGGTGCCCACCGCCTGGACGTGGGCGAGGTCCTTGAGCGCGGCGAGCGAGTGCGTGGCGCCGTGATACGCCGAAATCATCTCCAGACACGCCGGCCCGCAGTCCGCCTCCTCGAGCTGGTGGCGCAGTGGATACGGTTCCAGGGCGACGGCGAGCCGGGAGCGGGGCACGGCGCAATCGCTATCACGGAGCGCCGGGGGCAACCAGCCACCACCCGACACGACGCACAGCGGCTTGAACCCGGCGCCACGAGCGTCAACGCGAGGCCCGGACCACGGGGCGCATCAGGTCGCTGGGGTATGAGGCCTCTCCCTTCGGAACCGGCCGGTCATACCGCCCGGTGACGCGGTACCAGTCCGGGTGGCCGCCGATGCTCTCCTTGAGCCCCTGGGTGAGGCGCAGCAGGTTGTTGGTCTCCTCGCGGGAGAGCGGATGCCGGGCACAGACCTCCGCGAGGCCGGCCTCGATTTCGAGGAACTCCTTGCACCAGCGACGCATGTCGTCGTGCGCCTCCGCCAGGGCCCTCTCCCGGGACCAGCCACGCTCGGCTTGTAGCACCAGCACCAGGTTGTGCACGTCGCCACGCGTGAGCTCCTTCTCGACGGAGCAGACGTCGTTCATGGTGTCGATGAGGTCCGCGGTCAGGTCGAGCAGCCGCCGCACCCCGGGGACCTGCCGTGCCCGCTCGGTGGTCTCGAAGCCGTTCGCCTTCTCCGTCAGGTCCGTCATCAGGTAGACGGCACCGGACTTGCGGCGCAGCTCGAGATAGCCATCACGGGTCTGAGCCCGGTCGCTCTGCCGCCACCAGGCCTCTTCGGGAAACGCCTCGATGTAGCACCGCCAATGCCGCGCCGCGCGCCGCCGCCACTCGAGCGAGGCGCCCTGGCAGGTGCGCCTCCACACGTCCGCCAGCGCGGTGGCGAGGACCCCTTCGGGGACCGGGCCCGCGCCTTGCTCCTGGAGGACGGCGAGCAGCGCGTCACAGTCATCCTGCGTCCGCTCGGGGGACAGGTCCTGCGCCCCGTCGAACTGCTCCTCGATGAGGGTCGCGACGATGATGGCGTCGAGGCCCAGGTCGAGCGCGGCGCCCGAGGCATGGGGGAGCCAACGGGCCGTGAGGTCCGCGATGTCCCACGCGCGATAGCGACGCGCGTCGACGTCACCGACCACCAGCCCGCACCTGCGGGCCCACTCGAGGTTGCGCTGTCGCGCGGCGTCCCGGTCCGGGCTGCAGAGCGACACGAAGGGCATGGGGAAGTTCACGGCCACGTTCATCGCGTCCTCCGGACGTCACGTGTCCTCGTTGTGCGGCGACACGAATGGCAGCACGCCTCCCTTCAGCTCCCCGAGCACGCGCCGGGCGCGGTCCACCTTCACCTCGCCCTGCTGGACGAGCCGCGCGGCGACGGTCTCCACCCACTCGGGCGGCGTGCCCGCGCTCACCGCCACCGAGCGCGCGTGCAACGCCATGTGGCCCTTCTGGATGCCCACCGAGCCCAGGGCCCGCACCGCCGCCAGGTTCTGCGCCAGCCCCACCGAGGCGAACAGGCACGCCAGCTCCCGGACACCGGGATGCCCCAGCACCTTGAACGCGGCCTTCACCCCGGGGTGCACCAGCAGCGGCCCGCCCACCGTGCCCAGCGCGAGCGGCAGCTCGATTTCGCCCACCAGGTCCCCGTCCTCCCGTCTCCACGTGGACAGCGGCCCGTACCGGCCCGCGCGGGCCGCGTACGCATGCGCCCCCGCCTCGATGGCGCGCCAGTCCTGGCCCGTGGCGAGCGCGATGGCGTCGATGCCGTTCATGATGCCCTTGTTGTGCGTCGCCGCGCGGTAGGGGTCGGCCCGCGCGAAGCGGCTGGCCTGGACGATGCCCTCCGCGATGTCCGCCCCCGGCAGGCCGTAATCGGCGAGCAGCGCCTCGGGGATGACACACCGCGAGCGCGCCAGTCGCCGGTCCGCGAGGTTGGAGAGGATGCGCAGGAAGACGCGGCCTCCGGTGAGCGCCTCGATGCGCGGCGCCACGCCCTCCATCATCGTGTTGATGAGGTTGGCGCCCATCGCCTCCTGGGTGTCGACGTGGAAGTGCACCACCAGGAGCGGCTCGCCCGGCGGCCCCTCCGGCGCGTCGAGGAGACGGACCTCCAGGTCCTTCGCGCCCCCGCCTCGGCGCACCAGCTGGGGCTGCAGCGCGTTGACCAGGTCCAACAGCTCCGAGCGCGCGGCGAGGATGCTCGCGCGCGCGGACTCCGGGTCGCCGTAGCGGGTGAGCTGTATCTGCCCCACCATCAGCGACGGCTCCGCCTCCGCGATGAAGCCTCCCGCCGAGCCGACGAGCTTCGCGGCGAACGAGACGGCCGCGATGACGGAGGCCTCCTCGATGACCATCGGCGCCACGTACGCGCGCCCGTTCACCCGGAGGTGAAGCCCCAGTCCCAGCGGCAGGCTGAAGAAGCCCAGCGCGTTCTCCACCATCGAGTACGCCTTCTCCGCGCCCAGGCCCTCCTCTCCGGTGAGCGCGGCCAGCTCCGCGTCGCTCAGGCCCAGCTCGGATGCGACCCGCGCACACCGCTCCTCCAGCGAGAGGCGGTGGAAACCCGAAAAGCTGCTACGGCTGATATCGATGCCCATGGGGCTTCATCCTCGATGTATTTCTTTGCCGGGAACCCATTCACAAGCCACCGCGATATGACTTCAAAACAATAATCAGCCAGACAACGTCTCGCAGAGGATTTCTTGGACATCACTTCGCCACGAGACGTCGACGTCCGATGTCTCAAGGCCCGCACCTGAACCCAGACATCCCCGCACGCGGGACAGCGGGTTCCCCGCACCGCACACGGCGGAGGGAGGTTGGGGCAGGGCCCGCTCCATCGTGAACACAGTCACGAGCCCCCAGATAAAGACACCCAGAACCCAGACAACCGAGCTCGCGGTACAGCGCCCGTCCGTCGCTGGCCGCGGGGCCCATGTCTCGGAAGATGCGGGGCCCGCCGTGAAGACACGCCCCCTCCCGCAGGTCGAGCCAGACACGGCCCGCGGCGTGAAGCACCCGGCGACGGCGCATCACCCCGGCGGCTCGCCTCCGGGGAACACTCTCACTGCGCGGCGGTCGTCGGCGTGGGCGGCTGCGTCGTCCCGGGCGCGGGCGGCGTCACCGGCGCCCCCACCGTGACGGAGGCGGGCGGCCGTGCCTCTCCCGCGGGCGAGGCGGGCGCCTCGGCCTTGGGCTCCACGCGCTTCACCTTGCCCATCTGCTCCAGGTCCTCGCGGTTGTTCAGCGAGAAGCGCACCAGCGCGCGCAAGATGCGGTTGCGCTTCACGTTGCCCAGCACCTCGCGCAGGTCCTCGTACACCGTGGGGTCGCTGATGAGCCCGCCCACCGTGCCCTCGCCCTTCGCCACCGTGGCGGTGATCTGCTTCAGGTCCGCCGCCGCGCTGCCCAGGTCCGCGAACATCCCGCTCGCATCCCCGTACACCAGCTGGTGCACCGCCCCGTTCGGGCTCTTCTTCGCGTCTTCAATCAGCCCCGCCAGCTGCCCCGCCGCCTCGCCCAGCTCGCGCAGCGCCGTGGCGCCCTCGTTGCCGTAGATGAGCGCGTGCGCCGTGCCGTCACCCGTGCGCACCTCGCGCAAGAGCGCCTCCACGTGCCCCACCGCGCCATCCACCCGCCTCGCCGCGCTCGACGCGTTCGCCATCAGCGCGCGCACCTCGCGCCCCGCCTCCTTGTCGTAGATGAGCGCGTGCAGCACCCCGTCCCCGTTCTGCACCTGCTCCAGCAGCGCCCGGAGCGACGCCATGCCCCGCTGCACGTCACCCGCCAGCTTCGGGTCCCCGTACGCCTCCACCGTCTTCAGGAGCGACTTGCTGATGGCCACCGAGTTGTCCATCACCTCGCTCGCGCTGCTCAAGAGCTTGGACAAGTCCCCGCTCGTCGACGACGTCAGCACCCCGCCCGGCTCAATCGGCGGCGCCGTGGGCGTGCCCAGCGAGATGTCCACCGCCTTGTCCCCGAGCACCCCCATGCTGCTCAGCTGCGCCAGCGAGTCCGTCTTCACGCGGTCCGCGTACCGCGCGGAGACTTGAAGCTGCACCTCCAGCTTCGGGTCGTTGGGGTCCTGGGAGAAGAAGATGCCCGTCACCTTCCCCACCTCCAGGCCCCCCAGCCACACCGGGGACTGGTCGCTCAGGCCCTGCACGTTGGTGAAGTACGCGCGGTACATCACCTGCCGCTGGAACAGCCGCGACTCCTGGCCGATGAAGAACACCACCACGCCCGCCACCGCCAGACCGATGGCCACGAACAGCCCCGCCCTCAGCGCCAGCCGCTTCTCGCCCGACGTCGAAGTGAAGAGGCTCATGACGCCGCCTCCGGCTCCAGCTCCACCCGCCGCGCGTCCAGGAACGCCCGCACCTCCGGCACCGTCGAGCGCCGGAACTCGCCCGGCGTCCCCACCTGGACGATGCGCCTGTTGGCCAGCATCGCCATCCGGTCCCCCACCGCGAACGCGCTCACCAGGTCGTGCGTCACGACGATGGAGGTGCTGCCGAGCCTGGTCTTCATCGAGTTGATCATCGCGTTGATGGACTGCGTGGTCACCGGGTCCAAGCCCGTGGTGGGCTCGTCCCAGAGGATGACTTCCGGATTGGTGGCGATGGCCCGCGCCAACCCCACCCGCTTCTTCATGCCGCCCGACAGGTCCGCCGGCATCAGCCGCTCCGTGCCCGGCAGGTTCACCAGCTCCAGCTTCTCCGCCACCCTGTCCCGGACCTCGGACAACGGCATGTCCGGGTAGTGCTCCCGCAGGGGATACGCCACGTTCTCCCCCACGCTCAGCGAGTCGAACAGCGCCGCGCCCTGGAACACCATCGCCACGTGCCGCCGCACCGGGATGAACTGCCCTTCCGAGAACCCCGTCACGTCCCGGCCCTGGAAGAGGATGCGGCCCGCGTCCGGCCGCTGCAGCCCGATGAGGCACTTGAGCAGCACGCTCTTGCCCGTGCCCGAGCCCCCCAGCACCACCAGCGTCTCCCCCGCCCGCACGTCCAGCTCCAGGTCGTCATAGACGCGCTTGGGGCCGAAGGACTTCTGGAGGTGCTGGAAGTGGATGAGCTGCTCGCCCGGCGTGGGCTGCTGGAACTCGAACGTGGGCGCTTCCTGGTGGCGAGAGGCGAAGGGCATGGCACGTCACAGGTACAGCGTCACCTTGGTGATGAAGAAGTCGGCCAGACACACCGCCACGGAGGTAATCGCCACCGTCTGCGTGGTGGCGCGTCCCACGCCCTCCGTGCCGCCCTCCACCGTCAGCCCCTTGAAGCACCCCACCAGGCCGATGATGAAGCCGAACACCGCGCCCTTGAACACGCCGGACACGAAGTCCTGCATGAACACCGCGTCCAGCGCGCCCTGGAAGAACAGGTCGAAGGAGATGGCGTACTGCGTGTTCACCACCACCGCGCCCGCCACCAGCCCCACCACGTCCGCGAACACCGTGAGCACCGGCATCACCAGCAGGCACGCCAGCACGCGCGGCACCACCAGCTTGCGCAAGGGGTCCGCCCCCAGCGCGCGGATGGCGTCCACCTGCTCCGTCACCGTCATGGCGCCCAATTCCGCCGCCATGCCGCTGCCCAGCCGGGCGCCCACCGTGAGCGCCGTCAGCACCGGGGCCAGCTCCCGGAACAGCGTGAGGATGACCACGCGCCCCACCGTGTACTGCACCCCGAAGCGCGCCAGGAAGTAGCCGAACTGCAGCGAGATGACGAGCCCGGCGAACATCGCCGTCAGCAGCGCGATGGGCAGCGAGCGCACCCCCAGCGACTCGATGTGGAAGATGAGCGTCTTGCCGTCGAACGGCGGCCGCACCACGCGCTGGAGCACCTGCCCCGTCATCACCGTCATCGCGCCCAGCGACTCCAGGCGCTCCTTCGCCTTGTCCCAGAGCCCGGGGCGCGGGGCCGACACCTGCTCGCCCGCGTCCGCTTCCGTCGAGGCGTTCATCCGACGTGCTCCGACTCGAAGCCCGCCAGGAGCGCGTCGAAGTCCGCCATGCGCTCCATCGCCAGCCCCGGCGGCGCCACGTAGGAGAAGTCGAACACGCAGTTGTCCTTCTTGAGCACCACCAGCTCCAGCTCCACCGGCACGCCGTCCAGCTTCGCCAGGTAGCGGCTGCGCAGGGCCTCGCGTCCGTCCATGGCGACCACGCTCTGGGCCACCTCCTGGCGCTCGGTGAAGCCCATCAGCAGGTGCCGGGTGAGCACCGGGAGCGGCGGGTCGTCGTGGCCCTCGCACGTGGCGTTGATGGAGAGCGCGCGGCCGGTGCCCTCCTCGGCGAAGGCCAGGTCGTTGCCGTCCAGCCACACGCGGCGCCAGTGCTTGGGCAGCTCGCCCACCCGGTAGCGCACGTCCGGCTTGGACAACACGGAGTCCTCGAAGCTCACGCGGCGGCAGCCCACGCAGGAGGCAAGAAGCAACACGAGCAGCAGCGTCATCCTCGGCATGGCACCGTTCTTCGCGGCATCGACGTCCGGCCCTTGCGGGCAAGTCATGCGACAGCCCAGCCGCCGCCGCAAGAAATTCCGTGTACTGGAACGTCCACTACCGCGCCCTTCCTCCCACCCCTGGATGGTGGGTACCGGACACTGAACCTCGCGGGTTGCACACGCGGGATGCGTGATACCGGAACACTGCCGTGGCATTCCCTCTGGGAGAAGGGGTGGCCCGTCCGCCCCGTCCCCGGTCGGATTCAGCCTGGCCCGCGCCAGGGGAGTGACGGCGTGCGCAGGTTCTCCTCATCACCCCTCGAGAGGAGGCTCCATGGATGGCGGACTCGCGGTATTCGGCTTCGGCCTCTTCCTGCTCTCCATCGCCGGCCTGTACGCACGAACGGCATACGGCCTGGTGGTCGCCCTGCTGGTGCTCGCGGTCGCCTCCATGGGAATGGCCTTCAGCGAGTCGAAGAAGCTGCGCGAGCTGTCGCTGGGAGTGAGCATCGCGCTGCTCCTGCTCGCCACGGTGTCACTCGCCACGGGCACGGTGTGGTGGCTCACTTTGGGGACGTTCCTGTTCGCCGTGGCTTTCGGCGTGCTGTGGGCGGAGTTCCGCTTCAGCTCCTTCGGCAACGTGCGGCGGGAAGACCTGCCCGCGCACCAGCACCACCTCGCGCGGCGGATGAACGTGCACTGGCCCTGGCACCGGCGTCGCTCGGTGCACTGAGCGCCGTCAGCCGACCGGGGGCGCGTCCTCTTCGCGCAGCGTCACCTGCCCTGAGTGCACGGAGAGCCACAGCGTGTCCTCGGCGGCGGCGCCCCTCACCAGCGAGCCATCCGTGGTGGACAGGAAGACCTGCGCGCCGCTCCTCGCCAGGTAGTCCATCAGGTAGGCGTTGCGCTCCGGGTCCAGCTCGCTCGACACGTCGTCCAGCATCAACAGCGGCAGGAAGCCCGTGCAGGACTCCAGGTTCTCGATTTCAGCAATCTTCCAGCCGAGCACCAGCGCGCGCTGCTGCCCCTGGCTCGCGTAGGCCCGGGCGCTGCGGCCTCCCAGCGTCACCGACACGTCATCCGAGTGCGGCCCCACCGAGGTGAAGCCCCGGTCCAGGTCCCGCCGCATCCGGGCCGTCAATGACTCGCGCAGGGAGGAGGCCAGGACCGCCTCATCCGCCGCGGCGAAGTCACAGGCCAGGTGCGCCGGGTGATAACCATACACGGCCGGGTCCACCGTGCGGCCAATCGAGGCGAAGGTCGCCTGCGCGCGTGGCGCCAGCTCCGCCATCAGCGCGCGACGTCGCGAGTAGATGCGCGCGCCGGCCTTGGCGAGCGTCTCGTCGTAGGCGTCCAGGTAGGCGGGGTCCACCGCGCCGCCCTCGCGCAAGAGGCGGTTGCGGTTCTTCAAGGCGCGCGCGTACTCGCGGCTCTCGCGCAGGTACGCGGGGAAGCGGTTGAACACGGCGCGGTCCAGGAAGGCCCGCCGGGAATCCGGCCCGCCCTTGACCACCTCCAGGTCGTCCGGGGTGAAGGCCACCACGGAGACGCCGCCGAAGTACTCCTCCAGGCTCGCGGCCTTCTTGCCGTCCACGAAGGCCTGCCGGGTGCCGCCGCCCACCTCCACCGCGATTTCGCGCTCGGCCCCCTTGAGCAGGAAGCGGCCGGACACGCGGGCCGTCTGGGTGCCCCAGCGCACCAGCTCCGACAGGCGCCCGGCGCGCAGCGGCTTGAGCGTGGCGAGGAAGTACAGCGCCTCCAGCAGGTTCGTCTTGCCCTGCCCGTTCTGCCCCACCGCGATGGTGGCGTGGGCACTCGGGGTGAGCGTCACCTGAGCGAGATTGCGGAAGTCCTGGACGTGGAGTGCGAGGAGGCGCACGGCGCCCCCCGTATACCCGCATTGGCGCCGAGGCGGGAGGATATCTCGCCGGGTCCAGGCCCGCCCTCCCCGGTGTCAGCGGGCCAGTCCGAGGCCCGCATGTTTCGCCCGCTCCCAATCCAAGACAAGCATCCGACGGTCCACATGGAACCTGAGGACAGCTTGAAGACACACCACGACTCACGCAAATGACTGTCTTCAGCAGCGAACGCCACCGCCTCCCCACCCGACACGAAACGCCGTCCACGTCCGCGGGCGGAGACGGCACCGCCTGGCGAACCCACGCCGAAGGAACTGCCCCATGCTGAAAGACAAGCGAGTCGTCATCACCGGCGGAGGCCGAGGCCTGGGCCTTGCCTTCACCCGCGCCTTCCTCGAGCAGGGAGCGAAGGTCACCATCACCGGGCGCAACCCGCGGACGCTCGACGAGGCCTCCGAAGCGCTCGGCGGTCGGGTGGCGACGATGGCCTTCGACGTCTCGGATGCCTCCGCCACACGGGCCGCGTTCGACCGCTTCCACCAGCACCAGGGCGCCATCGACGTGCTGGTGAACAACGCGGGCATCTGGCCCGCGCCGGAGGTCTTCTGGAAGACGCCACTCGAGGAGTGGGAGGCCGCCTTGGACATCAACCTGAAGGGCACCGTGTACTGCACCCACACCGTCCTCCAGCACATGGTGAGCCAGGGTCAGGGCATCATCATCAACATGGCCAGCAACGCCGGGGTCGTCCGCTGGCCCACCTGCTCCGCCTACTCCGTCAGCAAGGCCGCCATCGTCAAGCTGACGGAGAACCTCTCCTGCGAAGCGCGCCGCCACGGCGTCACCCTCTTCGCGTACCACCCGGGGCTGGTGCACTCGACGGGCCTCGTCCCCGACCACATCGCCGACGCCACCTTCGAGGGCACGCCCCTGGACCTGGTCCAGAAATGGCTCCTGGAGGAGAAGCGCGCGGGCAGGATGGTGGATGCGGAGCAGAGCATCATCAACCTGCTCAAGCTGGCCAGCGGCGCGTTCGCCGCGCTGAGCGGCTGCTACCTCACGGTGCAGGATGACCTGGCGGCCCTGCTGGCGGACAAGGAGGCCATCCGCGCCGACGACCTGCTGACGCTCAGGGTCAAGAAGCGCTCCGCATGACGCGCGCCCCGGCTCAGGACGCCAGGTCCGTGGCGGCCGCTTCGGGGGGCGCCTCGGAGACGAGCGGGAGCTCCACGGTGAAGGTGGAGCCCTCGCCCGGGTGGCTGTCCACGCGGATGACGCCCCGCATGGCCTCCACCAGCGTGCGCGCGACGTACAGCCCCAGGCCCAGGCCGCCGTAGTTGCGCTCGGACACCGCGCGCTCGAACTTGTGGAAGATGCGCGCCTGGGCATCCCGGCTGATGCCGATGCCCTCGTCGCGCACGCTCAGGCGCGCCAGCCCCGCGTCCGCCTCCACGCGCAGCCGCACGGGCCGCCCCGCGCCGTACTTCAGCGCGTTGGACACCAGGTTGGTGACCACCTGCTCCAGCCGCATCCGGTCCCACGTCCCCACCGCGGGCGGCCCGCCCTCCAGCTCCACCTGACACTCCGCGCGCTCGGCCTCCGGCTGGAAGCGCGCCACCACCTCCTGCACCAGCGCGCGCAGGTCCACCTGCTCCAGCTCCAATCGCAGCCGCCCCGTGCCGATGCGCGACACGTCCAGGAGGCCATTGACCAGGTCCGCCAGCCGCATCACCTGCCGAAGCATCCCCTGCACCTCGCGGCCGTGGCGCAGCGCCCAGGGGGACTCCGGGTCCGACAGCGTCGCGCGCGCGAAGGCCTGCAGCCGGAGGCTCAGCACCGTCAGCGGCGTCTTCAGCTCGTGGCTCGCCACGGAGAGGAACTCGTCGCGCGCGCGGATGGCCTCCTGCAGCCGCTGCTCCACCGTCTTCAGCCGGGTGATGTCCAGGAAGGGCAGGAGCGTCACCGCGGGGTGGCCATGCATCGCGGGCAACATCTCCGAGGAGATGCTCAACACCACCTCCCCCGCGCTCGTGTGCCACACCGCCTCCATGCCCTCCAGCTTCTCGCCCCGGGCCGCGCGCGAGGACGGCAGCTCGTCGGCCGTGAGCCTGCGCCCCTGCAGGTCCGTGACGTGGAACAGCGCGCCGTACTCCGACGCGGGCACACGCGTGGGGATGTGCTGGCCATGCAGCCGGTCCGCCGCCGCGTTGGAGAAGACGAGGTTGCCGGTGCCCGGCTCCGCCATCACCACCGGCAGGGGCATGGAGTCCAGCACCGCCTCCAGCCAGCGCTGCTGGTTCTCCACCGCGTGCCGGGCGAGCACCTGCTCGGTCACCTCGAAGGCGAACGTCACCAGCCCGTCCACCCGCCCCCGCTCGTCGCGCAGGGGCTCGTAGAGCATGTTCCAGTAGCGCGTCTCCACCTGGCCCTGGCCCGCGTAGTCGATGGCCAGCGGGTACTCGTGCGCCGCCACCGGCTCGCCCGTCTCCAGCACGCCCAGGTACAGGCTCACCAGCTCCGGGGAGATGTCTGGAATCGCCTCCAGGAGCGCGCGGCCCACCAGCGCGCGGCCGCCCATCAGCTTCTGCAGCAGCGGGTTGGAGAACTCGAACCGCAGCTCCGGGCCGCGCAGGAGGTTGATGGCCACGGGCGACTGCGTGAGCAGCTGGTAGAGCCGGCTCCTCTCCAGCTGCTCCGCCTCGCGCGCGGCCAGCTCCGCCGTCACGTCCTTGTAGGCCAGGGCGATGTGGCGCACCTCGCCTCCGGACGCGGACAGCGGGAAGCACGTACACGCGATGGCGATGCGGTGCGCGTCCTTCACGTCGATGTGCCGCAGCTCCTTCACGTCGTACCAGATGACCGGCGTCTGCACCGTCTCGCCCGCGAAGGCCCGGCGCAGGAGGACATCCAGCCCCAGCTTCGCCACCAGCTCGTCGCGAAAGAGGCTGTACTCGGGCGGCGGCACCGAGCCGAACATCGCCCGGTACGCCGGGTTGCTCAGCCGGCAGTGCCCCTCCACGTCGAAGATGGCGTAGGGCACGGGCGAGTGGAGGAACAGGCCCTCCAGCAGCGCCAGCGGGTCCGTCACGAAGGAGAGCTGTTCGCGAAGCGCGGGCTGGGGCGGGCGCACGACGTCGTCCACACCGGCCATGCGGCCCGTCTGCTTGCGCTGCTTCCCACCCCGAGAGCCGCGGCCTTTGCGTGTCGGCACGGAGCGTACGACTAGCAGAAGACTGTCATTCCTGGCAGCGCCGAAAGGTAGGACACGTCTTGTGGCCCACGTCCTGACAGGGTTTGGTGGACCCATCATGGCGGAGCCTCTCAAGACCTTCTTCGACGCGCGGCTGGTGGAGCGGCTGGGCACCTCGCTGCACCGCGCGCACCCCGCGTTCCCAATCGACACGTTCCTGCGCGAGGCCCGAGAGGGCCTGGAGGCGCACGAGCTGGTGGGCCGGGCCCGGCACCTGTGTCTGGCCATGCGGCGCTCGCTGCCGGAGGATTATCCCCAGGCGGTGCAGGTGCTGCTGCGCTCCCTGGGGCCGGTGCGGGAGGTGGACCGGGTGGGCGGCATGGAGGTCTTCTTCTACCTGCCCCACACCACCTTCGTGGCGGAGTACGGGCTGGGGCACTTCGAGGAGTCCATGCGGGCGCAGCACGCGCTCACCCAGCGCTTCACGGCGGAGTTCTCCATCCGGCCGTTCCTGGAGAAGCACCCGGAGAAGACGCTGGCGCGGCTCTCCGAGTGGGCCACGGACTCCAACGTGCACGTGCGGCGGCTCGTCTCCGAGGGCACGCGGCCGAGGCTGCCGTGGGGCTCCCGGCTGCGCGCCTTCCAGGAGGACCCGACGCCGGTGCTGGGGCTGTTGGAGCTGCTCAAGGACGACCCGGAGCTGTACGTGCGCCGCTCGGTGGCCAACAACCTCAACGACATCGGCAAGGACCACCCGGACGTGCTGGTGAAGGTGGCGAAGCGGTGGATGAAGGACGCCACGCCGGAGCGCGAGTGGCTGGTGCGCCACGCGCTGCGCTTCGCCATCAAGCGCGGCGAGCCCTCCGCGCTGGAGGTGGTGGGCGCGGGCAAGCCCTCCGGCATCGAGGTGCGGCCCACGCAGCTGCCCGGGCGCGCGAAGCTGGGCGGCGCCATGGACGTGCGCTTCGTGGTGGCCAACCGCTCCCGGAAGGAACAGTCGCTGGTGGTGGACCTGGCGGTGCACTTCTTCAAGTCCCGGGGCGAGGCGCCGCAGCCCAAGGTCTTCAAGGTGCGCGAGCTGGTGCTCGGCGCGGGCCAGGAGGAGGAGGTGGGCAAGCGCGTGTCGCTGGCGCAGCTGTCCACGCGCCGCCACTACGCGGGCCCGCATCGGCTGGAGGTGCGCGTCAACGGCGTGGACCTGCCGCTGGGCACGGTGGACGTGGTGGAGTGACCTGGCCGGGCCGTCAGCGCGAGCCGAGCAGCTTCACCAGCTTGTTGTAGACGCCCATCACCAGCAGGGGTGACACCCAGGAGCCGACGAAGCGCGCGGGCTGGGTGCGCCCGGTCAGCTCGAAGCCCAGGGACACACCCATCGAGCAGAGGCTGGCGAACAGGAAGACGTGGGAGGGTATCTTGGCCGTCTGCTGCTCGAGCAGGCGGGTGAACGAGCTGTCGGCGTGCTCGGCGCGTACGACGGGCGGAGCCTCGTAGTCGTGCTTCGAGGCCTCGCTCGCGGGGTTGACGTCCAGGCTCATGCTCCCTCCCCTGGCGGCCGGTCAGGCCCGCCCATGCCCCGCACGGGCGGGCAGGCCCCATGCCTCCCGTCGTGGCGGTCCCCATCATGGTGGGACTGGACCAGGCAAAGGGCGAGAGGGTGCACCACACACCACACACGACAGAGGGCGAGGCGGGCGACCTGCAGCTGCCGAAGGCGGGCGCGGGGCCGCTGTTGCAGCGCGACTACTGGGCCGTCATCCGCCAATGCCATCACCGGCCGTCGGACCTGGTGGACTGGGTGGCCCGGCGCTTCCCGGAGCTGGCGCCGGACGAGCTGTGTGTGTTCGAGCGGGAGAGCCGCTCGCGCGACGGGCAGCCGCTGGAGTTGGGGGAGCACCTCACGGTGCACATCCAGGGCGCGGGGACGTTCGGCGTGCGCGTCATCCACAAGGACCGGCAGAGCCTGACGCTCGCCACGCTGCCGGGGCACCCGGAGGCCGGGCGCATCACCTTCGGCGCGTACCGCAACGAGTACGGGGACGTGCTCTTCCACATCCGCAGCCGCGCGCGCTCGGGCTCGCCCGTCCACTACTGGGGGTTCGTGGCGGGGGGTGAGGCGATGCAGACGAACACCTGGACGGAGTTCGTGCTGCGCGTGGCGGTGTCCACGGGTGAGGGCGTGGTGGGTGCCATCCACGCGGAGACGGTGGAGCTGGAGGATGAGCCCGAGGGGGGCGACGTGACGGCGGGTCCCACGTTCCTCGCGCGAGGAGACGAAGCGGATGATTGAGTGGCGATGGCTCTCCGGGTGGACGGACGAGGAGCTGGCTCCGCGGCTGGAGGCGGCGCGGGCGCTGTCTCGCAACTTCGAGGCCGCGTCGGGGGAGATGACGCTGGAGGGGGGCTGGAACCAGGTGCACTCGGTGGCCTCGCTGGGCCATGAGGTGCCGGGGCCTCCGGTGGCGGATGGGCTCTTCGCGCGCGCGAAGGGGGTGCTGGAGACGTTCGACTTCTCGGACCCGCGCATCGTGCGGTGGCACTTCAACGCGGACTCGCCGCTGCATGGGCGCACGGTGGTGTTGGAGCTGAAGTCGCTGGCGCAGCGGCTGCGCTTCCTGTGCGCCGTGCGGGTGGGGGACACGCGCGAGGAGCATGGCGGGACGTGCAGCGTGTTCGGCTTCAGCTTCGAGACGCTGGACGGGCACATCGAGGAGGGGCGCGAGTGGTTCCTGCTGCGCAAGAGCCACGAGACGGGCGAGGTGCGCTTCCACATCGAGGCGGCGTGGCGGCCCGGGAGGTTCCCCAACTGGTGGAGCCGCGTGGGCTTCACGCTGGTGGGGCGGCGGTATCAGCGCGCATGGCATCGGTTGACGCATGCGCGCCTGCGCGCCTTGACGCTGCATCACCCGGAGCTGGCGGGGCGGCCCGCGGAGCACGGCAAGGTGGACCACTCCGGCCATGAGCTGGAGGAGCTGGGGCCGGTGCGCTTCTTCGCGCAGAGGGCGCCTGGGCGACTGAAGTCACAACTCGAGGAGGAGGTGGAAGCCGTGCAACGAGGACACTGGTTGACGCCCGTCGGGCTGGGAGTGATGGCGGGGATGCGGAGCATGAGCGCGCCGGCGCTGGTGAGCCACCGGCTGGCGGAGTCTCCGGAGCCGAGGACGGACCCGCTGTCGGTCGCGCTGTCGAAGCCCTGGGTGCCTCGGGTGCTGGAGGTGCTGACGCTGGGAGAGCTGGTGGGGGACAAGCTGCCGACGACGCCCGCGCGCGTGAAGCTGGTGCCGATGACGGGGCGCATCTTCATGGGGGCGGTGGCCGCGGCGACGTCGGTGGCGGGGCAGACGCGAAAGCGCAGGGTGCTCGCGGCGGCGCTGGGTGGGCTCGCGGCGGCGGCTTCGACGTGGACGTTCTATTCGCTGCGCAAGCTGGCCACGACCCGGTTCCGGGTGCCGAGCATGGCGGCGGCGTTCGCGGAGGATGCGCTGGTGGCGGCACTCGCCTCGCGGCTGATGCCGCTGGTCTCGAATCGCCCCGCGGAGACGTGAGGGTCCGGGCCTCTCGCGTTCATCGCGGGAGGCCCATGCGCAGGTGGAATCGCGCAACGACACGCGCATCGCGGCGTGGCGCGCGCACCGACGAGCGCATCGCGGCGTGACGCGCGCATCGACGAGCGCATCGCGGCGTGGCGCGCGCACCGACGAGCACATCGCGGCGTGACGCGCGCATCGACGAGCACATCGCGTCGTGGCGCGCGCACCGACGAGCACATCGCGTCGTGGCGCGCGCATCGACGAGCACATCGCGTCGTGGCGCGCGCACCGACGAGCACATCGCGTCGTGGCGCGCGCATCGACGAGTACATCTTGGCGTAGCGAGCACATCGCGACGTGGCGCCCGCATCGACGAGCACCACGGCGCACGCTCGTCCTCATCCAGGCTCGACACTCAGCCGCGCCGAGTGGCTGCGTGCCTCGCGGCCTGGACGAGCGCGGGCAGGTCCTTCATGTCCCGCACATCGCGCCCCGGCTCCTCCGAGGCACGCGGCGACGCGCGGGACGGAGAGAACAGTCGGGCCGGAGTCTGCTCCGAGCCGCGCAGGATGACGAACAGGCGCAGCGCATCGCGCAGTCGCTCCACGTCCGTGCCGCCCTCGTCACGTGCTCGCTGCGCGGCGCTCCACAGCCGCGTCCACGCGGCCTCCTCGCTCCACGCTCCCGAGGGGCGCTCTTGCGACAGCGACGCCAGCTCCGCGGCCAGCTCGAACAGGCCCGCGCGTCCCTCGTCGAAGGATTCACCGGCGCTGAGCTTCGCCTCGCCGCCCGACGCGGCCTCGCGCGCGGCAATCCACGGCAGCAGCGCGGGCACCTCCGTCTCCAGCGGCGACACCGGCGCCAGTCGCTCCTCCAGCAGCGCGCGCAGCCGCGCCCGCGCCACGCCGTGCCAGAACGCCGCGTGCAGCACCAGCTCCGGCCCGCTCCGAGGCGCATGCAGCGGCGTGCGCGAGGCCCGGCGCGACAGGAAGTCCTTCACCCGCCCGCTCGTGTCGAAGTGCCCCAGCCGCGCCCAAAGCGCTCCCAGCGCGGACTCCGCGAGCGGCAGGGCACGGCGCAGCTCATCCGCCTCCGCCTCACTGAACGGCAAAGCCCCTGGCCGCGTGGGCCGCTTGAACACGCGCTCGAACACCTCGGCCGCGGCGCACGCGGCGCGCAGCTCCGGGAGGTTGCGGGGCAACAGCTCGATGGCCCTCGCCCACGTGCGGCGGCCCAGCAGCGGCCCCGCCTCCAGCACCACCTCCTCGAGCCGCAGCAACATCTCGCCCAGCGACGACGAGCCCTCCGCCTCCGGCAGCCGCTTCCGGGCCACCTGCCGCACGGCGTCCCGCAGCCGCGTCACCTCCGCCATCAACTTCATGGGCGCGGCGTCGCGCGGCCAGCCCTCCGCGGCGGCGCGACGCTGGAGCGCGGCGAGCGTGGCGTCCACTTCGGGCTGCACCTGCGCCACCTCGCGCAGCAGCTCGAAGTGCGCGCGCACCCGGTCCTTCCAGAAGAAGGCATCCAACATGCCGCGCAGGGCGACGTAGCGCAGGCGCGTGGCCTCCAGGAGGTCCGCGCGGTCCTCCAGTCGTGCGCGCAGGTCGTCCGGGTGCGTGGCCACGGCCTCACTATAAAAGCGCGGCCCTCATCTCGCAGGCCCCCGGCCCCTCTCTCCTCGGAAGAGCGTGCACGATGTGTCACCCGGGACCGCGCCCCGCCCTCCCGAGTGCGCACCCCGCGCGTTCCCCGTCCAGAATGAGGCATCCGGCGCGCCGCGCTCGGGCGAGGCCTCCCTCCCAAGTGCGCGTGTGGAGCACGCCCTCTCGTCGCGCACCACGCCGGACGAGCCGCTCTCAAGCTCGGACTCCTCGCCCAAGCAAGCGCGGAGCAATCCGCGTCCTCTCACGCCGGGCGAGCGCGGCTCGAACCCGCACGCACCTCCGCGCGAGCACCCCGCCCCCGCGCCCACGAAAAAGCCCATGCGACCCCACCCCGAAGGTGGAGCACGCATGGGCTCGCACGGCGAGACGCCGGCCCTGGGGCCGACTCAGACGCGCATCGGCATGACCACCGCGGTGAACGTGCGGTCCCCCGGCGCGTGCAGCACGCCCGGGCTGTGCTCGTCACCCAGCTCGAAGCTCACCTCGTCCGTGTCCGTCACCGCGAGCACGTCCATCAGGTAGCGCGCGTTGAAGCCCACCGTGATGTCCTTGCCCTGGTACGCCAGCTCCACCTCGTCGCGCGCCTCGCCCAGGTCCGGGTTGCTCGCGGTGATGATGAGCTTGTTCTCCGCCAGCCCGATTCGCACCGCGTTGCTCTTGTCCGCGGACAACAGCGCGATGCGCTTGAGCCCCTCCAAGAGCCGCACCTTGGGCACGAGGACGACCTTCTCTCCCTCCTTCGGAATCACCCGCTGGTACTCCGGGAACTGCCCGTCGATGAGCCGCATCACCATCGTCAGGCCCGGCTTCTTGAAGAGCGCCGAGTTCTCCGCGAACCCCAGGTGGCACTCCGCGTCCGGCGCCTCGTCCAACAGGCGCTTCAGCTCCATCAACCCCTTGCGCGGGATGATGACGCCGCTCTTCAACTTGAAGTCCCCCGTCAGCTCCCGCTCGATGAGCGACAGCCGGTGACCGTCCGTGGCCACCATGCGGACCTTGCCGCTGGCCTGCGGCTCGAAGAAGACGCCGTTCAGGATGTAGCGCGTCTCGTCGCTGGAGATGGCAAACTGGGTCTTCTTGATCATCTCCAGGAGGGTGTTGCCGCCCACCTGCACCAGCGGGGCGTTCTCCTCCTTGGGCAGCTTCGGGTACTCCTCCGCCGCCATGCCGACAATCTTGAAGTGGGCGGAGCCGCTGGCGATGTCCACGTAGTTGTTCGCCAGCTTCTTGAGCGTCACCTGCGCGTCCGGCAGGTTCTGCACGATGTCGAAGACGTACTTGGCGCTCAGCGTGACGGCGCCCGTCTTGATGACCTCGGCGGGGTGCTCGGACACGATGCCGATGTCCAGGTCGAACGCGGTGACGGTGATGCCGCCCTTCGTCGCGTTGACGAGCACGTTGGCCAGGATGGGCATCGTCGTCTTGCGCTCCACGATGCCCTGGGCGCGGTAGAGGGCCTTCTTCAGCTCGTCGGCGGCGATGCGGAATTCCATCGGAGGTCGTCCTTGAATCCCGGCCCCCCTGAGGGAGCCGATCAGGCGGTCGATGTAGCCCGTGAGTCCAGGCGGGTCAACGCGCCAGAAGCACTCTGGACACGAGCGCCAGGACGTCAACTGAAGCGCATCAGCCACCCTACCCGCCCTGTACGGGCATTCAGCCACGGGCAGTCCAATTGACCGCCAGTCAGCCAGGTGAACGGGAGACTGGCCCAATCGCCGGGGGCGATGGACACTAGGTGCCTTCCCGCCTTCCGGAGCCTTCCCATGAACGTCCGCCCGCTGTTGCTCGCCGCCCTCGCGCTGGGCTTCGCCGCCGGCTGCAGCAAGCCGTCCGCCTCCTCGTCGTCGGCCGCGGGCGAGCCGGGTACGCCCGCCCCGGGCGACACCCGCCCGGCCGCGGAGAACGCCGCCCCCGACAATGACCGCAGCGGCACCCC
>NZ_SRLW01000279.1:0-13109 GCF_006518215.1 Myxococcus sp. AB025B | reverse complement strand
TCCATGGGGCCAGGGAGGACGTGGGCTCGACGGACCGGGAGGCGGCGCGGGGGTTCGCGGAGGCGTGCGCGGGGGTGAAGGCGCGGCGGCGGGTGACGGAGCTTCCGGACCTGGGCGCGGTGGCGGAAGAGGACGCGGAGGTCCAGGTGCGACGGGTGCTGGCGCGGCTGAAGCGGGCGGGATTCACGCAGGTGGCGTCGGTGGAGCTGGATGCGCCGGTGCCGGGCCTTCATGTGCGGCGGGTGGTGGTGCCCGGCATGCGCGTCTCGGAGCTCCTGTGAAGCGGCGAGCCGAGGACGTGGTGGTCTTCCTGGGCCCGTCGCTGCCGGCCGAAGAGGCAAAGCGGCTGGGACCGTGCGTGGTGCTGCCTCCGGCGCGACAGGGCGACGTGTGGCGAGCGCTGGGTGCGAGGCCCCGGGCCATCGCGTTGGTGGACGGTGTCTTCGAGGCACAGCCCTCGGTGTGGCACCACGAGCTGCTGGCCGCGTTGGAGGCGGGCGTGGCGGTCTTCGGCGGCTCCAGCATGGGAGCGCTGCGCGCGGTGGAGCTGGCTCTGCACGGCATGGTGGGCGTGGGGCGCATCTTCGGCTGGTACCGCGATGGGGTCGTGGCGGACGACGCGGAGGTGGCGCTGCTGCATGCGGATGCCGAGAACGGCTGGCGTCCCCTCACGGTGCCGCTTGTCAACGTCCGGCACGTGGCCGAGCTCGCGCGTGAAGCCGGTGTGCTGAGCGCGCCCCGGGCCCGCGAGCTGGTGTCGGTCGCGGCGGAGATGTTCTACCAGGAGCGCACCTGGGCTCGGATGAGCGAGCGTGTGCGCTGGCCGGAGGACACGCGACGCGCGTGGGCGCAGTGGTTCTCCCGTGGCGTGGAGGACCTGAAGCGCGCCGACGCGGTGGCCTGCATCCGCACGGCACAGGAGTGGGTGGCTTCGGGTGCGCCGTCGAGCCGAGGGGCGCGTCGTGTTCCCTCCTCGCTGGTACGGCGGCGGCGACTCGTGGAGGACGTGACCCGCGTGCCTGATGCGCGGGTTCCCTCGGGGCACGTGCTCGAGGTGTTGAGCCAGGCGCCCGACGCGCGCGAGCTGGCCGAAGCGGGCCTGCGTCGCGCGTTGCTCGCGGGCTGGGCGAGGACGATGGGGCTGTCCGTCACCGAGGAGGAGGTGGCGCGTGAGCAGGAGGCGTGGTGGCGCGAGCGTCGTGTCCCCGCGCGCAAGCGCGATGCGTTCCTGTCCGCGAGCGGGCTGGACCCGGAGGGACTGCGCGCGCTGTGTGAAGAGCGGGCGCTGGAGCGACTCGTGCTCGCGCACTCGACACGGCTGCTGCCGGATGGCCCGTCCTGGGATGAAGCGCTCGCCGTCGAGGCGAGGTTGCGTGGACGCTGGGCAGAAGCCGCGCTCGACATCGCCGCGAGCGATGAAGAGCCCGTCGACTGATGCACTGAGCATGTTTCGAGCAGCGAGTCCTTCGACCGCCGCGAGCGATGAAGAACCCATCGACTGACGTGCCGAGCAGGTTTCGAGCGGCGATGAGCGCGTCGCCTGACGTGCCGAGCAGGCTTCGAGCAGCGAGTCCTTCGACCGCCGCGAGCGATGAAGAACCCATCGACTGACGTGCCGAGCAGGCTTCGAGCGACGAATCCTCCAGGCGCCTCTCGCGACGAAGCGCCCATCGCCTGAGGGCGCCATGCGTGCCTCGTGCGGCGACGCGTCTGTCGACTGACGCGCCGAGCGTGCCTCGAGCGGCGAGTCCGCCAGCCCGCGCGCCGTTCTTCACCGTTGCCTGTGGCGATGGGGCGCGAGCCGGACGCCTCCTCGCCACGGGCCCCCGAGGCGCCGTGCTCGGTCGGAGCCTCCCGCTCCACGAGACTACGGAGGACGTTGGGTCTCCCAGACCCGATGTGACCCACCTGCCGGGTGGGGAAAATTCGTGACAGGCCTTGAATCGAGGCTAGGGTCAACCCTGGAGGTTACCCTTGTACGGCCCCGTTTCCTGGGTGGTCACAGCGCCCCTCGCGCCAGACTCACGTGCCCGCATTGGCATTGAGGCCGTCCCCTGCCTCCGCGCGGCTGCGCTCGTGCTTTGCCGGGAAGGCATGGTCTCGCGCCAAGAGGGCTCTCCGCCGTGATGTCGGCGCCGTTCCATCCGGACCAGCTCGTTCCCGGCAGCGAAGTGGGCCCGTGGCGCGTGGTGGCGTCGCTGGGCGCGGGAGGTTTCGGCCGTGTCTTCAAGGTCGAGCGGGGAGGGCGCTTCTTCACGATGAAGATGGCGCTGCGTCCCGCCGGTCCCCAGGTCTCCGAGGAGGAGGACGTCAACGGTCGGCTGTCGCACGAGGTGGCCGCGCTGCTCGCCTGCGCGCCGCACCCGAACCTCCCGCGCCTCCACGCCGTGGACCGCTGGCCGGAGCCCCCCGAGGGCTACCTGTTCTTCGTCACCGACTTCATCGACGGAGAGACCTTCCACGAGTGGCGCTGGCGCGTGAAGCCCTCCGCGGCGCACCTGCTGTCCGTCTTCACCGAGGTGGTGCGCGCCGTCTCCGACCTCCACCGCCGAGGCCTGCACCACCGCGACCTGAAGGGCGACAACCTCCTCATCCGCCGCGATGACGAGCGCCCGTTCCTCATCGACCTGGGCACCGTGCGCATGCCGGGCGCGACGACGCTGACGGTGGGCGTGGCTCCAGCCTCTCCGCACCTGTTGCCCCCCGAGTGCGTGGCCTTCCTGCGCGAGGGCCTCTGGGAGCAGGGCGCGCGCTTCGACGCGGGCATCCCCGGAGACCTCTACGCGCTGGGCGCGCTGCTCTACGAAGCGCTCACGGACGGGTACGCCTTCGACCCCAGGCTGCCCTACGACAGGTTGCTGCCCGCCATCGAGACGGTGACGCCGCGCGCGCCCCACCTGGTCAACCCCAAGGTGCCTCCCGCGCTGGGAGACCTGGCGCTGCGGCTGCTCGCCAAGCGCCCCGAGGACCGCTACCCGAACACCGAGGCGCTGCTGCAGGCCCTGTGGGAGGTCGCCAAGGAGAAGCGTCAGCCCGCCTGGAGGCTGTCGCTGGACCTGCCTCCCGAGCCCGAGTCCCCGCGTGACGTGGACTCGAACACGCCCCGGGTGCGCATGGTGCCGGAGCTCGTGCGCATGCCCGAGCCCTCCGCGTCGGACGCGGAGCAGGACTCCGACGCCGAGAACACACCTTCGCATCCCCTCGCACCGGAGGCCGTCGCCGCGCCGGCGGACGCGCTCCCGTCCTCTCCGCCGCCGCCCGCTCCCACGTCGCCGTCCCGCGAGCCTTCCTGGACGCGCGGTGTCGCGGTGGGCGTGCTGGTGCTGTTCGTCCTGGGCGCGGTGGCCCTGGGTGTCTCGCGTCGCGAGTCGCCCGCTTCGAGCTCCACGCAGGCGGTCGTCCCCCTCCCACCTCCTGCAGAGAAAGGAAGTCCTGTCGTGACGAGTCGTCCCCTCACGCCCCCCGACACAGCCCGTCCCTCTTCACCGTCCGCCGAGCCCGCGGAGGCTCCCACCCGGTGGGCTTCCGCGACCCCCGCTCCCGCGGACGAGCCAACTCCTGAGTCGCCCCCTTCGCGGAAGCGTGGCTCGGTGAGTGGCACCTTGGGCAAGACGGCGGCGGTGGCGTGCCTGGCCGGGGCCTGCGCGAGCGGCTCTCCCCAGACACGCCTGACGTCGCCCGAGGGGGAGTGCCCGGCGGGTTCCATCGAGCGACTGAATGCGCTGGGCTACTCCCCGAGCTCGCAGTTGTCGCGGACGGACTTCTCACTGCAGGCCCCCGGCGAGCGGTATGTGTCGGTGATTCCGCTTCCTCCCGAAGGTCCCATCTCCATCTACCTCTACCGCAACCTGCCGGATCCAGCCCTCGTCGAGACGTTCCCGCGCGGGACGAAGTTCCACGGGAGGCTCTTTCACGGACAGAAGAGGTACTACATCTGGGTGTCCGAAGCGGAGACTCCCAATGGCAAGCGCATGGCGGTCTGTCTCCAGGTGTCGGTGGCCAATCTCGGCGAGCGCGTGCAGGTGGGCATGACCTACGACAGTGTCAACAGCACACCTGAGCAGAAGATGATCAGCACGATCGTGGGGCTCACCTCTACCGACTACTTCGGAAGGCCGTGACTTGCTCGCCGTGTTCCCGGTCCTCGCGCTCACCTGGGGCGTTCTGCTGAGCTCGGGTGCGGAGCGCCCTGGGCCCACCCCTTCCTTGAGTCTGCCCCCTGTGCGTCGGCTCGAGGTGGGCGGCGAAGTGGCCGCGCCGTCCCTCGACATTCGCATCTCCCCAGGGCGCGCCACGACCCTCTTCTTCGACGCCCGCATCCGGACCGAAGAGGTCCTGCTGGAGGGGCGTGAGCGTTTCCATCGCGTGGGCCTGGCGGATGACCACCTGGTGCTCGTGCCGTCGACCACGTTCCGCCAGGGAGAGCGGCTGCGCCTCGAGGTCCGCTTCCTCGATGGGGCGGCTCCGGAGCAGCTGGTGGTCTGGTTGGTGGTGGACCCGATGCGCGGTGAACCGCAGGTCGAGGTCTTCCGTCGCGTCCGCACCGCGGAGTCCTATCGGCGGGAGGTCGAGGAGCTCAGGGCGCGGCTGGCGCAGGCTCGCTCCGAACTCGAGCGACTCCAGTCCACGGGGCGCGCCTCGAGCTCGTTGGAGGAATTGGTCGCGATGCTGGGGCGGTCCTCGAGGTCGCTCTACGTCCAGGTGCTCGAGTCCGCCTCCCCACAGGGGCCTGACCTGTACGCCAAGGCGATTCGCCATGTGGCCCTCCATTCACATTGGAGTGCCCTGGTGTTGGGCATCTCCGCTGAGTCGGAGGGCCTGGGGTGGGTGGCGAGCGGCGGCTCGCTCACCAGGGACTCCGGGCAGGTGCTGGAGCTGAAGCCTCCCTGGCAATCAACGCCGCTGCGCGCGGAGGAGGAGCAAGATGTGGTCGTCCTCCTGGCGGACGAGGCCGCCCTGACACCCGGGCGCTACACGCTCAAGCTCTGGGATGTACGGGGCCGGACGTTGACGGTGGACCGACTGGTGGTGAAGTGACGGCGCGAGGGGCCTTGAGCCTCGTGGGCCACCGTGTAGGGTGCCGCCCCGGACGATGACCCCTCCGCCTCCTTCCGATGCCCCGCGCTGCATCCGCGCCGACTCCCGCGAGCCCTCGGGCTACCGCGAAGCCCTGGGCGAGCGCCGCGCCTCGCTGCTGCTCACCGACCCGCCGTACTGTCTGCTCACGCGGCGCCGCAAGGGCGGGGACCTGAGGGACCCGCGCGCGCACAAGAAGATCGACCAGAACCCCATCGTCCGGTTCGAGACGGTGCGCGACTACCGGGCGTTCTCCGAGGCCTGGCTCACGCGCGCCCTGGCGCACCTGACGCCCGACGCGCCGCTGGTCATCTGGACCAACCTGCTCGGCAAGGAGCCCATCCTCACCGCCGCGCGCGCGCTGGGCTATCCCCACCTGCGCGGCGAGTTCACCTGGGGCAAGCGCACCACGGACAAGAACGCGAACGAGCAGACCCTGCGCGTCTACGAGGTCGCGCTCGTCATCGCCCGGACGCCCGAGCCGGTGCTCGCGCCCGGGGACCTGCCCACCGTGTGGGCCGTCGTCGGCGGCTATGACGATGACGGCGACGCCGCGCGTTGGGGCAGCCATCCCCACCACAAGCCGTTCTCCGTGGTCGAGCCGCTGGTGCGCACGTACAGCCGACCCGGTGACACCGTGTTGGACCCGTTCGCCGGCAGCGGCTCGCTGCCCGCCGCCGCGCTGCGCCTGGGTCGACAGACGGCGTGCCTCGAAATCGAGCCCGAGTGGGCCGAGCGCGTCACCCACCGCCTGCGCGAGACGGTCGCCGCGTACCCTCCGCCCCCGAGCGGCAGGTAGCGCCGCGACTCGAATCCTCGGGGCCTGGCGCGGCCCATGTTCATCACGCGACTCATCACCCGGTCGCGTCGCGCCTCGAGCCCTCGGGGCATGTCGCGAGGAGCGGCGCGTCCTCCGCATCACGCGTCGCAGCGCCCGGCAGCGTCGCGTCTCGAATCGCCGAGGTTGGCGCGTCCTCTGTTCACGCGCCGTCAGCCCCCGAGCGCGCGGTAGAGCTTCGTCTCCGACCAGCGGGGCACGTCGGTAGGACGGTGTCCCCACCAGTTCATCACCAGCGTGCGGCGCAGCCGCGAGCGCCCCGGCAGCTTCCCGTCCGGCACCTGGTTCCGCGCGTCCAGCACGCCGTGCGTGAGCGAGCCGTCGAACACCACCAGCCGGTTGGGCCTGGGCGTCACCAGGTCCGCGGTGTCCAGCCGTGACGGCGCGAGGGACGGGTTGGACTCGTCCGGCTTCTCGCGCGTCACCACCAGCGCGCCGCCGCGCACGCGGTTGAGGAAGAGCACCGAGCCGATGCGCGGGTGCACCAGCTTCCCCGTGCGCAGCGCCAGCTTCTCGTCCCGGTCCTGATGGAAGTCCACGCGCACGTCCGTCGGGTACATGCGCGACAGCCACCACTCCACGCCCGCGATGCGCCGCCGGCCGACGATGGCCGGACGCAGCGCGGTGACGATGTCCTCCACGACGTTCGTCGGCGGGCCGAAGTCGTACCAGAACGTCGTCTGGTACGTGTCCTTCAGCCGCTCGCGGCCGAGGACTCCCAGGCGCCGCAGCAGCCGGCGGAAGAGGGCGGGGGGCACGGCGGCTTCGGTGAGCTGGACGAGGGTCTCCACGGCGAGGCGCAGCTTTGTCTCATGCGGAGGGTGGGCGCCACCTTCCTTTGCCAGTAGGCTGCGCGCCCCATTGCCCTCCCGCCGGGAGGACGCGGAGATTGCGCGATGAAGGCTCACCACAAGATGCTCATCGGCATCGTCACCGGCACGGTGGCGGGGCTCGGCGCGAATGCCCTCGCGGGCGGTGCACCCTGGCTGGACTGGGCCGTCAACAACGTGGCCTCCCCCGTGGGGCAGATCTTCATCCGCCTGCTCCTCATGCTCGTGGTGCCGCTGCTGTTCGCGGCCCTCGTCATGGGCGTGGCGGAGCTGGACCTGCGGCAGGTGGGCCGGCTGGGCGCGCGCACGCTGGGCTACACCGTGGTGTTCTCCACCATCTCCGTGCTCATCGGCCTGGTGCTCGTCAACGTCATCCAGCCCGGCCACGGCCTGAGCGAGGAGGCCCGCGCGCTCGCCCGGGGCGCCACCCAGGTGAAGGCCGCGCCCCCTCCGTCCGAGACGTCCTTCGGCGCCGTGCTCATGTCCATGGTGCCCATCAACCCGCTCAAGGCCGCGGCGGACGGGGACATGATTGGCCTCATCGTCTTCTCGCTCATCTTCGGCCTGGGCGTGGCGCTCACGCCCACCGAGGGCGTGCAGCGCCTGAAGGAGACCCTCCAGGGCCTCTACGACGTGATGATGAAGCTCATCGACGGGGTGCTGCGGCTTGCCCCCTACGGCGTCGGCGCGCTGCTGTTCGCCATGACGGCCAGGCTGGGGCTGGGCATCCTCCAGCAGCTGGCGGCCTACGTGGGCACGGTGCTGCTGGCGCTGTCGGTCCACATGTTCATCGTGTACTCGCTGTCGGTGCGCTTCCTGGGCGGGCGCAATCCCATCGAGTTCTTCCGCGACTGCCGGCTGGCCATCGTCACCGCGTTCTCCACGTCCTCCTCCAGCGCCACGCTGCCCACCGCGCTCAAGGTCGCCGAGGAGAACCTCAAGCTGCCCCCCAACGTGTCGCGCTTCGTGCTGACGGCCGGCTCGGCGATGAACCAGAATGGCACCGCGCTGTTCGAGGGCGTCACCGTGCTCTTCCTCGCGCAGGTCTACGAGGTGCCGCTGGACTTGTCGCAGCAGGCGCTCATCATGTTCATCTGCATCCTGGCGGGAATCGGGACGGCGGGCGTGCCCGCGGGCTCCATCCCCGTCATCGCGATGATCCTCACCATGTTCAAGATTCCGGTGGAGGGCCTGGGCCTGGTGCTGGGCGTGGACCGCTTCCTGGACATGTGCCGCACCACGCTCAACGTCACCGGGGACCTGGCCGCCGCCGTGTACGTGGCGCGCGGAGAGCCGCCCGCTCGCACGGACGTGGAGCGGGCAGCGGGGCCTTCCGCCTCCTGACATCGGGATGAACCCATCCCCATCCTTCCTCGCGTAGTCGTCCCACCGTCGCACCCAAGGAGCCCGCATGAGGGTCGCCAAGGATTCAATCGTCTCGCTCGAGTACCGGCTGCACCTCGGTGATGGACAGGTCATCGACCAGAGCGAGCCCGGCCAGCCGCTCGCCTATCTGCACGGGCACCGTCAAATCGTCCCTGGCCTGGAGGGCGCGCTGGAGGGCCTGTCCACCGGCGACAGCAAGCAGGTGGTGGTGCAGCCCGCACAGGGCTACGGCGAGCATGATCCCGAGGGCGTGCGCGTGGTGCCTCGCGCCATGCTCCCCGCGGGCTTCGTGCCCCAGCCCGGCCAGACGCTGATGGCCCAGACGGACCAGGGCGACATCCCGCTGCGCATCTCCGAGGTCCGGGGCGACGACGTGGTCATCGACCTGAACCACCCGCTCGCCGGCAAGACGCTGCACTTCGACGTCACCGTGAAGGAGGTCCGCCAGGCCTCCAACGAGGAGCTCTCCCACGGCCACGTCCACGGGCCGGGCGGGCACGACCACGGCTGACCCCGGGGCGTGACGCCCCGCGGCGACGAGCGAGGGGGCGGGGCAGGAGTACCCCGCCCCTTTTGCTTGCCTGCTGGAGTCCGTGCTTCGTGACAGCGGGGGCCGTGCACTATCTTTTCGCCCCCAATGAGCCAGTCCCCGTCCCAACAGACACCGAGCCCCACGGGGCTCCGCCTCCAGCCCACCGACGCCAACGCCGACGAGCCCGGGGCGTCCGCGGAGAAGGACCCGGAGCTGTACTGGCTCAAACACGTCTACCAGGGTGGCTCGCGGCAGCTCACCGTGCGCGCCGTCATCGCCGGCATGTTGATTGGCGCGGTGATGTGTCTGTCCAACCTGTACGTCATCCTCAAGACGGGTTGGAGCCTGGGCGTCACCATCACCGCCTGCATCCTGGCCTTCGCGGTGTTCAGCACGCTGCGCTCGCTGCGCGTGCTGAAGAACGACTTCACGGACCTGGAGAACAACGCCATGGGCTCGGTGGCCTCGGCGGCCGGGTACATGACGGGCGGCGGCAACATGGCCGCGGTGCCCGCGCTGCTGATGCTCACCGGCACGCTGCCGCCCGCGGGCTGGCTGGTGGTGTGGTTCGCGGTCATCTCCGCGCTGGGCGTCTTCGCGGCCATCCCCATCAAGCGCCAGCTCATCAACATCGAGGCGCTGCCGTTCCCCACCGGCACCGCCACCGCGGAGACCATCCGCGCGCTGCACGGCCACGGCGAAGTGGCGCGGCGCAAGTCGCGGCTGCTCACGGGCGCGGGCGTCGTCGGCGCGCTGCTGGTGCTGGTGCGTGACGCGCGCTTCCCGTGGCTGACCAACATCCCGGAGAAGGTGAGCCTGCCCTTCACGATGCTGGGCAAGAAGGCCTCGGCGTGGACGATGTCGCTCGACTTCAGCCTGCTGCTGGTGGGCGCGGGCGCGCTGGTGAGCTTCCGCACCGGCTGGTCCATGTTCCTGGGCGCGGTGCTGTCGTACGGCTTCCTGGCCCCGGCGATGGTGACGCAGGGCTCCATCCCCGAAATCACCTACAAGGCCATCAACAGCTGGATGGTGTGGACGGGCTCGGCGCTGCTGGTGTCGTCGGGCCTGCTGGCGTTCGCCTTCCAGTGGCGCAGCGTGGCGCGCTCGTTCAAGGCGCTGTCGGGGCTGTTCCGGGGCAAGGCCGCGCAGCAGGAGGAGACGGACCCCTTGGCCGGCATCGAGTGTCCGCCGTCGTGGTTCCCGCTGGGCTTCGCGGTGCTGGGGCCCATCGCCATCTTCCTGATGGCGTACCTGTTCCAGATTCCGTGGTGGGCGGGCGTGCTGGCCATGCCGCTGGCGGTGGTGATGGGCGTGGTCGCCAGCCGCGTCACCGGCGAGACGGACACCACGCCCACCAAGGCGCTCGGTCCCGTCACGCAGCTCATCTTCGGAGGCCTGGCGCCGGGGAACATCCCCGCCAACGTGATGAGCGCGAACGCCACCGGCGGCGTGGGACTGCACTCGGCGGACCTGCTCACGGATTTGAAGTCCGGGTGGCTGTTGGGCGCCAACCCGCGTCAGCAGTTCGTCGCGCAGCTGTTCGGCGTGGTGGCGGGCGCGGCGGTGGTGGTGCCGGTGTTCAACCTGCTGATTCCCAACGCGGAGGCGCTGGGCACCGAGGAGTTCCCCGCGCCGGCCACGATGGTGTGGGCGGGCGTGTCCAAGCTGTTGGCCACGGGCGTCTCCGCGATGCCCGTCACCGCGCGCTGGGGTGCGCTGTGCGGCGCGGCGCTGGGCATCTGCCTGGTGCTGCTGGAGCGCTGGGCGCCCGCGAAGCTGAAGGGCTACATCCCCTCGCCGGCGGGCTTCGGGCTGGCCATCGTCATCCCGGCCTCCAGCTCCATCGCCTTCTTCCTGGGCTCGGCCATCGCCGAGGTGCTGCGCCGCAAGAAGCCCAAGCTGGCCGAGGACATGGTGCTCCCGGTCTCCTCGGGCTTCATCGCGGGTGAGAGCCTGCTGGGCATCGCCATCGCCATGGCGAAGGCCTTCGGCGTGATGCCCAAGTAGTCGTCAGTCCACGCGGCCGGTGGCGAACGACGCCCCGGCCACGAAGCGGAAGGTGGGCGTGTCCAGGCCCGCGCCCACGCCCGGGCCGCCCATCACGTACAGGTCCAGCCAGGACGTGGTGTGGCGGCGGATGGCCACCAGCAACTCCGCGCCCGCCTGACCGCCCTGCAGCGGCACGCCGACGAGCATGCTGATCTCCCCGCGCGTGAGGTCTCCGGCGCGCGACGTCACGGTGCCGCCCAGCCGCAGCTCGTTGCCCACCACGTCCACGCTGGTGCCCGACAGCGGGCCCAGGTCCTGCTTGTCGCGCAGCAGGAGGCCGGTCTCCAGGCCCAGCTGCCACGTCTCCGCCAGGAAGCCGAGCTGGAGGCTGGGGTGCACCGCGTACCGGTCCCTGGCGAGCAGCGCCTTGCTGCCCACCGGAATCGCCGCGGACACATCCAGCGCCACCTGGAAGCCGAAGTCCGGCCGCAGGAGCGCCGTGCGCGCGCCCACCCACGGCGAGCCCAGCCCCTGGCCCTCGGGGGCGTTCACGTTCAGGTGCTTCGAGCCGCCCTGCGTGACGATGAAGGGCACCTCCGCGTCCACCTGGAGCCAGTCCGTCACGCCGATGGCCGCGGTGAGGTCCATGGTGAACTTGTTCTCCACCAGGCCCATGCCACCGCCCGGCTCCCAGCGCGTCTGGAAGTGGAGGGGCAATTGCTCGTAGTGGCCCTGGACGCCCACGCGCACCAGGCCCGCGGGCAGCGTGCGGCCGGTGCTCACCACCAGCGAGCCGAGCCCCGCCGGGTCCAGCTCCATCCGCTGCAGATTGAAGGTCGGCAGCGTCTTCGCCTGGGCGGAGGCGGTGGAGGGGAGCACCAGGGCGAGGGTGAACAGCGCCGACAGCAACGCGAACGCGAGCCGGAACGACACGACGACTCCTTGAAGGATGGAATGACAGCTCACACGTGAGCCGTGAACTCCAAAGACGAACGAGTCGCATGGCGCCGAGGGGAAGCGCAAGCTCACGCCCAGGTGCCTCATCCCGGGAAAGTATCCCTGAGCCTCCGCGTGGAATGACTTGACGCGCGATTCGTCCGGATTCTCCGGGGCTTGCCTTGAAGTCCCAATCCCGCGCACGCGTATCCCAATCATGGGAAAGCAAAACACCGTGCAATCGCAGGCGCCGGCCGGGCGTAGGATTTCTCATTCCCGCCCAAGGAGTCATCCGTGGCCGTCCTTCTCGAGGATCTCCGCTACGCCGTCCGGTTGCTCTTCAAGAATCGGGGGTTCACCGCCGTCTCGCTGCTGACGCTCGCGCTGGCCATCGGCGCGAACACGGCCATCTTCAGCGTCGTGCACGGCGTGCTGCTGCGGCCGCTGCCCTATCCCCGCTCCGAGCAGCTGGTGCGGGTGGACGCGCGGGACGCGGACGGGCCCAACACGACGTTGGCGATCGCCCACTACGCCTGGCTGACGTCGGAGGGCTCGCCCTTCTCCCAGGTCTCCGCGTCGGAGATGTTGCCCTCGGGCTTCAACCTCGTGGGGGACGGGCTGCCGGAGCGGCTGGCGGGGGTCCGGGTGACGGGGAACTTCTTCGAGACGTTCGGCGTGAGGCCTCAGCTGGGGCGCGGCTTCCTGCCGGAGGAGGACGTCCCGGGGGGCCCGCGCGTGGTGGTGCTCGGCCAGGGGCTGTGGAAGCGCCGCTTCGGTGGGGCGCCGGACGTCGTGGGGCGCACGCTCACGCTCAACGACGAGCCCTACACCGTGGTGGGCGTGGCGGCGGAGTCGTTCCGCTTCCCGGCGGAGGCGCAGCTGTGGACGCCGCTGCAGCTGGACATGACGAACAACGAGGCCTCCAACTTCCTGTTCGTCACCGGGCGGGTGCGTGACGGGCTGTCGCCCCAGGGCGTGGAGGCCGCGTTGAAGACGCTGAGCGCGCGCCTGACGGCGCAGAAGCCGCACCTGATGCGCGCCCACGAGTTCTTCGGCGCGGTGGACCTGCGGGCGGCGCTCGCGGGGGATTTGCGCCTGGCGCTCTGGGTGCTGCTGGGCGCGGTGGGGCTGGTGCTGCTCATCGCGTGTGTCAACCTGGCCAACCTCCAGCTCGCGCGCTCCGCGGCGAGGCAGCGGGAGCTGGTGGTGCGCGCGGCGCTCGGCGCGGCGCCCCGGCGGCTGGTGCGGCAGTTGCTGACGGAGAGCCTGCTCTTGTCGCTCGTGGGCGGCGGGTTGGGGGTGCTCCTGGCGTCGAGCGCGCTGCCCGCGCTCCTGTCGCTGGCGCCGCCGGAGCTGCTCACGCCGGGGACGCAGGTGGAGCTGGAGGGCACGGTGCTGCTGTTCTCCCTGGGGCTGTCGGTGGTGACGGGGCTGCTCTTCGGGCTGCTCCCGGCGTGGCAGGCCTCTCGGCCCAGGCTCCAGGACGCGCTGCGCGAGGGGGCCCAGCGGGCGACGGCGGGGG
>NZ_SRLW01000278.1:0-13132 GCF_006518215.1 Myxococcus sp. AB025B | reverse complement strand
CTCGTGCGCCTTCGCGTGCGAGGCGAACCGCGCCAGCTCCGCCTCCTGCCCGTTGAACGCCTGAATCGTCCGCAGTCCGCCGAGCCCCTCGTGGAGCTGCCCCGCCAGATGCCCCAGCTGCGTCTGCCCCTCGCGCGTGCCCTTGAGCACCTTGCGCGTCAGCTTCGACGCCGGCAGCGCCGCGAGCGGAATCACCACCAGCATCAGCCCACCCAGCAGCGGGCTCATCGACAACGCCACGCCCGCCAGGATGATGACCTGCAGGCTGTCCCGCAGGTACGAGCCCACCGTGTACATCGCCGCCGCCTCCACCGCCGCGACGTCCGACGAGAAGCGACTGAGCAAGTCTCCCTGCCGCTCACGCGCGAGCTGCGCGGGCGACAACGACGTGAGCTTCACGAAGAGCTCCCGCCGCAGGTCCTTCACCACCCGCTGCGCGAAGAGCCCCATGAAGTAGAACTGACCCAGGTACCCCACGCCCTTCACCGCGCCCACCACCACCATCATCAGCGGGAAGCCCCACAGCGCCGCGTCACGCGGCAGGTCCGACAGCCACGGCACCCGGTTCGCCCCGCCGAAGCCCTCCTCGCCGCCCGACAACAGGAAGCGCAGCGCGGGGCCCGTCAGGTACGCATACGCGCCCGTGGCGATGCCCACGAACGCCATGCACACGAACGCCACCACGAGCACCGCCGCATGCGGGCGCGCGTAGCGCAACAATCGCCAGAGTGTCCGCCCCATCTGCCTACCGTCCCACCTTGCGCAACGCCGCCTTGGCCAGCTGCGAGTACGGGTTGTACTCCAGCACCTTCAGCAGCTTCTTCCGCGCCAGCGGCGCGTCCCCCAAATCCGTGTCGATGATGGCCGCGATGATGTGCAGCCGCTCCACGTACGGCCCCAGGGACAACGCCTTCTTCAACACCTTCTGCGCCTTCTGCGCACGCTGAACCAACGGACCGCCCGCCCCCTGGTACGTCGCCCAGGCGAGGAAGGAGTAGTACTCCGGCTCGCGAGGGTTGAGCGTCACCGCCTCCTCGAACGCGTGCATCGCCGACAGGAAGTCCCGCCGCTTCAGCGCGGACTCGCCCCGGCGCAACGCAATCTCGGCGTCCACCACCACCGCCGTGTTGCGCCCCACGTCCAGCTTGCTGAACAGGTACTGGAGGTACGCCTTGCGCTTCTCCTCCACGCTCAACACCCGGTAGGACGCCGACAGCTTCTCCTGCACCGAGTCCAGCAGGTCCTTCAGGTCCGAGATGTCGTACTCGGCATACGTGTCCGGGTGAAAGCGCATCGCCGTCTCGTGGTAGGCGCGCTCCACCGCCTCCGCGTCCGCCGCGATGTCCAACCCCAGGCTGCCGAAGTAGCTGCGGGTGATGATGCGCACCGCCTCCTCGCGCAGCGACGCCGCCGTCTCCCCGGGCAACGACTTGCGCTTGCGCGGGCCAATCCGGTCCGGCACCACCGCCGCCGACAGCACGTCCGCCCCCGTCGCCACCGGCGTCGCGGAGAAGGTCACCCCGCCCGTCAGCTTCAGGAACCACAGCAGCGAGTACGCCGCGCTCAGCTCCCCGCGGCCATGCGCGAGCAGCTCCTTGAGCACGATGCGGCCATTGACCTGCATGGCGATCTTGATGTCGTCCGTGTCCAGCGCCATCGCCTGCAAATCCCGGCCGAACTCGGGCGAGCGCACCGGGTACTCGCCCAGGTTCGCCTTCAGCGACGCGGCCATCACCTTCAGCGGGAAGCAGCGCCGCGCGCCCTCCAGAATCTGCGCCAGCGGCGGCAGGTCCACCGACGCCACCTCCGCGGTGAACTCGTCGCCGGAGTAGAAGGCGTACCGGCCCTCGCGCATGCCCAGCACCCGCGCCAGCTTGTCGCGCGTGTAGTCCCGCAACAACTGCGACAGCTCCTCGCCCACCAGCTCCACACCCGCGTCCGCCAGCGCCGAGCCGATGCGCAACCCCGAGCCCAGCGCCTCCACCACCTGCTCCGCCTGCGCGGGCGTGGCGAGCTTGCGCTCCACGAGGTAGCGCGGCAGCGAGTCCTCCTTCACCGTCGAGTCGAAGCTCACCGGCCCGCCGCGCAGGAAGTACACCCGCCGACTCAGCCCCCGGTGCGCCACCACCAGTACACCGTCCCGCCGCAGCCGGTGGATGGAGTGCAGCAGGCCGGGCAGCGGATAGCCCTTCAGCTCGCCACTGTTCACCGCCGGACGCGACAGCGTGGACGCCAGGCCCGACAGCGGCACCGCCTGCGCCGCGCGCACCAGCGACTCCAGTCGGGGCACCAGCTCGCCGGGCTTGAGCGGGTCCGCGACGTACGCGTTCACCTTCAGGTCCAACACCGAGCCCACGCCCCGCGCCCGCCCCAGGTGCCCCTTGTCGATGGCGACGATGGGCACGCGCCCACCCTGGCTGTGCCCCCGGATGAGCTGCACCACGTGCGAGCCCTCCACGCGCGGCAGGTCCACCGACAACACCATCACATCCGGGTTGTCCGCCGCGAAGTGCTCCAGCGCCGCGATGGGGTCATTCACCGCGCGCACGGAGTACCCGGCCTGCGAGAGCAGGCCCGTCAGGTGCTCGAGCGTGGGGGGATGGCTCTCGGCGAGCAGAAGCGTCTTCAAGGGTTGGCGCAGTCTACACCTTCACCCCGGCTTGCATCAGGGTACGATGCGCCCCCCTCACATGACGCCCCCGCCCCGAATCCTCGTCGTGGCAGGCGAGGCCTCCGGCGACGCCCATGCCGCAGAGCTCGTCGCCGCCCTCCAGGCCCGCCGCCCGGACCTCACCTTCTTCGGCATGGGCGGCTCGCGCCTGGCCGCCCGGGGAGTCGAGCTGCTCTTCGACGCCCGCGAGGTGTCCGTCATGGGCATCACCGAGGTGCTCCCCCGCATCCCTCGCATCCTCCAAATCATGAAGGGCCTGGCGAACGCGGCCGCCGAGCGGCGCCCCGACGTCGCCATCCTCGTCGACATCCCGGACTTCAACCTGCGCCTGGCCGAGAAGCTCAAGGCCCAGGGCATCCCCGTCGCCTATTACATCTCGCCGATGATCTGGGCGTGGCGCCGCGGCCGGGTGCGCACCATCAAACGCCTGGTGGACCGGATGCTGTGCATCCTCCCGTTCGAGGAGGACTTCTACCGGGACGCCGGCGTCGCCGCCCGCTACGTGGGCAGCCCCGTCGTCGAGCAGGTCCCCGCCCCCGACAGCCCCACCGCGTTCCGGGAGCGCCTGGGCCTGGCCAGGGAGGCCCCCACGCTCGCGCTCCTGCCGGGCAGCCGGATGAGTGAGATCCGCCGGCTCCTGCCGTCCATGGTGGACGCGGCCCGCCGCCTGTCCGCAGAGCGGCCCGGACTCCAGGTCGTGGTCCCCGTGGCCCCCACCATCCCCCGCGAGGAGGTGCTGTCTCGCTTCGAGGGCAGCGGCCTGACGCCGGTGCTGGTGGACGGGCATGCCCCGGAGGTGGTCGGCGCCAGCGACGCGGCGGTGGTCGCTTCCGGGACCGCCGTGCTGGAGGCGGGGCTGATGCAGCGCCCCCTCGTCGTCATCTACCGGGTGTCCCTCATCTCGTACTGGGTGGGCCGGCTGATGCTGAAGGTGGCCTTCGTGTCCCTGGTCAACCTGCTGGCCGGGCGGCGGGTGGTGCCGGAGCTGCTCCAGGGGGAGATGACCCCCGAGCGAATCGCCGACGAGGTCCGCAAGGTGTGGCTGCCGGGGGCCGCCCGGGACGAGATGCTCCAGGGGCTGGGCGAGGTCCGGGGGCGGCTGGGCGAGGCAGGGGCCGCCACCCGGGCGGCGGAGACCGTCATGGAGCTACTGCCCCCGTGCGCCATTTAGGGTATGTCGGCCCGGCCATGAACCCAGCGCTGGTCTGCATCCCCACCTACAACGAGCGGGAAAACATCGAGGCCATCACCCTGGCGGTGCTCAAGGCCGACCCGCGCGTCGACATCCTCATCGTCGACGACAACTCGCCGGACGGAACGGGGCACATCGCCGACCAGCTCGCCGCCAAGGAGCCCCGCGTGCGGGTGCTCCACCGCGAGAAGAAGGAGGGCCTGGGTCGCGCCTACCTCGCCGCCTTCCGCTGGGCCCTGGCGGAGGGCTACACGTACATCCTGGAGATGGACGCGGACTTCAGCCATGACCCGCGCTACCTGCCCGGGTTGATGGACGCGGCCGAGGCGGGCGCCGACCTGGTGCTCGGCAGCCGCTACGTCACGGGCGGCGGCACGGTGAACTGGGGCGTGGGCCGCCAGCTCATCAGCCGCGGCGGCAGCCTCTATGCCCGCACCATCCTGGGCGTGGGCGTGCAGGATTTGACTGGCGGCTTCAAGTGCTTCCACCGCCGGGTGCTGGAGACCCTCGACCTGGATGCCGTACACAGCACCGGGTACGCGTTTCAAATCGAGCTCACCTACCGCACGCTGAAGAACGGCTTCACCGTGCGCGAGGTCCCCATCATCTTCGAGGACCGCCGCGTGGGGCACTCGAAGATGAGCAAGAAGATTTTCGCCGAGGCGCTCACCATGGTGTGGAAGCTGCGCCTCACGGTGTAGTCGCAAAGGTCGTGCGGTGATGAAGGACTACCTGACGCAATTCCTCGTCGCCCTGCCGGCGGTCTTCTTCGTGGTGGACCCCATCGGCGTGGTGCCGCTGTTCCTGGCCATGACGGCCGGGGACACGAAGGAGAAGATACGCCGCACGGCGATGCGCGCGTGTCTGGTGGCGTGCGGGCTGATGACCTTCTTCGCCCTGTTCGGCACCATCATCTTCAAGGTGTTCGGCGTGTCGCTGGGGGCCTTCCGCGTGGCGGGCGGCATCCTCCTGCTCATCACCGCGCTGGACATGCTGCGCGCGCGTCCGTCCGAGACGCGCACCACCCCCACCGAGGAACAGGAAGGCGTGGTGAAGGAGGACGTGGCCATCGTCCCCCTCGCAATCCCGCTGTTGTCGGGGCCCGGAGCCATCGCCACCGCCATGGTGCTGATGGCCCGCGGCAACTCCAACTCGATGGCCTCCACCCTTCCGGTGCTGGCGGCCATCCTCCTGACGTTCGTCTTCAGCTACTTCATCCTGCGCGCCTCCGGGCTCGTGCAGCGGGTGCTGCGCCAGTCCGGCGTCGCCATCGTCGAGCGTGTCATGGGGCTCATCCTGGCCGCCATCGCCGTGCAGTTCATCGCGGACGGCGCCAAGGAATTGCTGAAGTAACCTAGTTGCCGACGACCCAGGTGGGGCCCGCGCGGCGCAGCGTGCCCTGGGGCTTGCCCTCCAGGGTGAGCTCGTCCGGGCCGGCGCGGCGCGCGTCGTACGCGTAGCCCTCGCGAATCTCCTGGAGGTAGACGACGACGGCGTCCAGCACGCTGTCCTGCACCACCTTGAAGGTGGAGTCGCCACAGCGGGGCTCATCGCCCTCGAAGAAGCGCTCCAGCATGGACTGCTCCGGGCGGCGCACGTACACGCGCACCGGCGTCGGTTCGTGGCGGCCCTGGGCGGCGATCTCCTCCACCACCCGTGACGGGGTCGGTTCCTTCAACACGGATTGAACCAGGCTGCACTTGTCCGCCTCCACCTCCCGCCGCACGGCGAGCGGCGCCTGATGCGCGCAGCCCACCCCCACCAGGAGCGCCATCCCCACCACGCCCCAGGTCCACCGTTGGAATCGGTCCATCCGCTGCTACCTCCTCGTCACTGCGTCCGTCCGCTACAGCTTCCTCCACCGCGGCGAGAAGGGAGCGCCGGCGAGCACCGGGTCCTCCACCGCGATGATGTATTCCGCCCGGCGGTTGGCAGCCTCCGCCGTCTCGTCCGGAGTCCGCACCGCGGGGGACTCCTCGCCAAAACCCTCGTAGAAGATGGGGACCTTGAGCCCTCGCTGACGGAAGGCGGCGGCGATGCTGCGCGCGCGCTTGAGCGACAGCTCGCGGTTGTCCGCCGTGGCGCCCACGGTGTCCGTGTGGCCCAGCACGTACAGACGAACCGCGGCGAAGCGGCCGTATTTCGCCAGCGCCTGCGCAATCAACGCATGGCTCCTGTCCAGCTTGCCTCGCTCGCCGGCGGGAATGTCCGCGCGCCCCGAGGCGAAGCCCACCTCTTCATGCGGAATGTCCACGCGCCAGGGGAAGAGGTCCACACCCGTGTAGAAGTCCGATGTGTCGAAGGCTCGGAGGGAAATCTTCATCACCTTCCCCTCGGCGGCCGGCCAGCTCAACGTCAGCGGCGTGCCCGCCTTCTCCCCCTTGAAGGCCACCTCGCCCTCGAAGGCCTTGTTCCCCGTGTCCATCAGCACGGTGAGCTCCACGCGGCCCGCGGGGCGCGAGAGCTGGAAGCGCAGCGTGCGCCCCGGCACGTCCACGTCCTCCGGGCGCACGTCCAGGCGCAGCGGCCCGTTGAGCTCCGTGTCGAAGGACAACGGCAGGCTGCCCGACTCGGCGTTGGCGAAGCGCACCACCAGCTCGCCCTCGTAGTGGAAGCGGCCTTCGGGCTGCTCCAGCTCGATTCGCCGAGTCATCCCTGGCTTCCCGCCGCCCTTCACGTCGACCACCTTCCCGTCGTCGCGCTTGAGCTTCACCTCGAAGCCTGCGATGGGCTCCTCGATGTGCACGAGCAATGCCGGGAGCTTCTCGCCCACCGCGGCCCGGCCCTCCAGGGACACGCGGATGGCGTCGGCGAACGCGGGCAGGGGTGTCGAGGCGACAAGACTGAGCAATAGAACCAGGCGGGCATTCATGGCGCGGCGTCGACTCCGGCGTCGCGGGTCGCCGTGCAACAGCGACCCGGGTGGGTGGATTCCTCCGCGCCAGGGTAGGACGGTGTCCCCCGCGTGGAAATGCTTCGCGAGCGTGGAAACGCCTCGCGAGCCAGACGCGAGCAGCGCGCCGACATTCATTCCCGCGCGCCACACCCCGCAGGGCAGCCGGGGGGACGGCCACCAGGCCCTCTCCTGCCCGGGCGCGAGAAGGGGGCCGCTACCGCACGCCGACGAGCGTGATTCCCGCCGCGCGCGCGTTGGCGAAGAGCTCCGGCGCGTCCAGCAGCACCGTGCGCCCGGCCTCCAGCGCCAGCACCCGGGCGCCCACTTCCTTCATGACCTCCAGCGTGCGGGGCCCCGCGGCGGGCAGGTCGAAGCGCAGGTCCTGCTGCGGCTTGCAGCGCTTGACGACCACCGCGCCCGCGCCTCCCAGCTTGCCGCCCCGACGGATGGCCTCGTCCGTGCCCTCCACCGCCTCGAGCGCCAGCACATGGCCCTGGTGCACCACCACCGTCTGGCCCACGTCCGCCTGCCCCAGCAACGCCGCCACCTCGCGCCCCAGCGCCACGTCCTGCTGCTGCGTGGGGCTGAGCTCGGGGCCGGCCAGGTGCCCCTCGGGGCACAGCACCTCCCCGAGGAAGTCCGTGGGGGCGATGATGGTGATGCCGCGCGACTCGAAGTCCGCGGCCACCGCGCGCAGCAGCGCATCATCCCGGAAGCTGCGCAGCCGGGAGATGATGCGCACCGCGCCCAGGTCCGGCCGGGCCTCGGACAGGGCCTTCACCCGGCCGATGCCGCCCGCCATGGCCGCCTGCTTCACGCCCGCGGCGACGAAGGCCTTCTGGATGCGGTTGACCTGCCCCACCCGCACCCAGGTGAGCGAGCCGACCTCCGAGGCCAGGGCCGGGTCCGTCTCGCCCTTGTGGGCCACGGCCACCACCTCCAGCCCCCGGGCCCGCGCGGCGCGGGCGAACAAGAGGGGAAGCTGACCGTTGCCCGCGATGAGGCCGATGCGACCGTCCGGAGGTGCGTGCTCCATGTCCACAGCCTAGCGCGTCAGGCCGCGCTTGCTCTGGGAGATGAAGGACACCAGGTGGTCCACTTCCGGGTGGCCGCCCAGCTCCGTGCGCAGCCGCCCCAGCGCCTCCTGCAGCCCCAGCTTGGAGCGGAACAGGATGCGGTGGGCCTCCTTGATGCGCTCAATCTGGTCCTTGGTGAAGCCGCCGCGCTCCAGGCCCACGGTGTTGAGCCCCACCAGCTCCGCACGGTCTCCCTGCGCCGTGGCGTACGGAGGGATGTCCATGGTGACCATGGCCCCGCCGGAGATGAAGGCGAAGCGGCCCAGGCGGGTGAACTGATGCACCGCCGCCAGGCCGCTGATGATGACGTGGTCCTCCATCGTCACGTGGCCCGCGAGCGCGGACCCGTTGCCGATGCGGCACCCGTTGCCGACGACGCAGTCGTGGGCGACATGGCTGTTGGCCATGAAGAGGTTGCCGTTGCCGACGCGCGTGGCGCCGCCGCCGCCCGCCGTGCCCTTGTGCAGGGTGACGAACTCGCGAATCTGGTTGTCGTCGCCGAGCGTGAGCTCGGTGTCCTCCCCCGCGTACTTGAGGTCCTGCGGGTCCGCCCCCACCGAGGCGAACTGGAAGATGCGGTTGCGCGCACCGAGCGTCGTGCGGCCCTCGATGACGACGTGAGGGCCCACGTGGGAGCCCTCGCCAATCGTCACCTGCGGTCCGATGACCGAGTAGGGTCCGACGTGGACCGACTCGTGCAGACGCGCATCGGGGTGAACCACCGCGGTGGGATGAACCTGAGCCATGTCGTCTCCTCTACCTCGCGGGCCCGCGGTCAGGACGCCGCGCCCTCTTCCGCCGTCGCGCCCTTGTCCTTGTCCACCACCGTGGCCAGGAACTCGCCTTCGGCGACCTTCACGCCATCCACCGTCGCCGTGCCCTTCGTCTTCCACACGGCGCCCTTGTGGCGCAGCACTTCGATGCCCAGCTGCAGCCTGTCTCCGGGGACCACCGGCTTGCGGAAGCGCGCTCCGTCAACGCCCATCAGGTAGGTCACCTTCTGGCTCGGGTCCATGTTCTCGCTCTTGTACGCGAGGATGGCCGAGGCCTGGGCGAGCGCCTCCAGGATGAGCACGCCCGGCATCACCGGATGGCCGGGGAAGTGGCCGTTGAAGAAGGGCTCGTTGATGGTGACGTTCTTGTAGGCGGTGATGCGCTGGCCGGGAACGATCTCCACCACCCGGTCGATGAGGAGGAACGGGTACCGGTGCGGCAGCAGGTTCTGGATTTCGCCGATGTCCATCACGGGCCCTTCTCCTTCTCGAGCTGCTCCACCCTTTTGCGCAGGGCGCGCATTTCCTTGAGCAGGTCCGCCACCTGCCCCGAGGCCGCGCTGGCCCGGAGCCACTCACGGTGGGGGATGGCCGGGCTGCCGCTCACGATCTGTCCGTCCGGGACGTCATGGGCCACGCCGGACTGGGCGCCGACCTTGGCCAGGTCGCCCACGCGGATGTGGCCCACCACGCCCACCTGGCCCGCGAGCACCACGCCGGTGCCCACCTCGGCCGAGCCGGACACGCCCGCCTGCGCGCAGATGAGCGCCAGCGGCCCCACCCGGACGTTGTGGGCGATCTGCACCAGGTTGTCGAGCTTGGTGCCGCGCCCCACCACCGTCTCGCCCACCGTCGCGCGATCGATGCAGGTGCACGCGCCCACCTCGACGTCGTCCTCGATGCGGACGATGCCGACCTGGGGAATCTTGAAGTGCTGGGGCCCCTCCTCCCCTTCCGGGTCGAAGGCGAAGCCGAAGCCGTCCGCGCCCACCACGCTGCTGGCGTGGAGGATGACGCGCGAGCCCACCACACAGCGCTCGCGCACCGTGACGTTGGGGTGCAGCACGCTGTCCTCGCCGACGGAGGCATGCTCGCCCACGTAGGCGCCGGGATACAGCACCGAGCGCGCGCCCACCTTCGCGCCCGCCTCCACCGTCGCGCCGGCGAGCACGCTGGCCTCCGGGTGCACGGTCGCCTCCGGGTGCACCCACGCGCCTGGACGGATGCCGGGGGCGGGACGCACGTCGGGGTGGAACACGCGCAGGAGCCGCGCGTAGGCCAGGTGCGGATTGGACACGCGCACCAGCGCCACGCCCTCGCGGGCCGGCTCGCTGGTGCCCACCAGCACGGCCGAGGCGCGGGAGGCCTCGAACTGGCGGCGGTAGCGCGTGTTTCCGTAGAAGGACACGTCTCCCGGGCTGGCTTCCTCGAGCCCGTTGAGTCCGTGGATGAGCTGCTCAGGGTCGCCGAGAAGCTCGCCACCGACGAGGGCGGCGAGCTCCCCGAGCCGTCGGGGTGCGGGAGAGGTCTTCACGGGAGCGCGGGGGCTACTTCGTCGGGGCGTCCTTGGCTGCCGTCGTCTTCTTGCCGGAGCCGTTGTAGGCCCGGATGACCTCGTTGGAGATGTCGTACTGGGCCTTCGCGAAGACGATGCCCGAGTCCCGCTTGTCCAGGACCATGCCCAGGTCATCGCGCTGCGCGATGGAGGCCACCACCTGGTCGATCTTGTTGATGATGGGCTCCATCTCCTGGCGCTCCTTGTTGGCCGCCTCGCCCCGGCTCTTCTCCCACTTCTGGGCGAGCACCATCACCTTCTTCTGCAGCTCGCCCTCCTTCTGGGCGCGCACCTCGGCCGACATCGCGCTCGCCTGCTTGTCGAGCGTCTCCTTCTCGGCGCGCAGGGCGGTCTGCTCCTTGTCGATCTCCTTCTGCTTGTCATCCAACCACTTCTGGAGGCGGGCCTTGGCGGCCTTGCCGTCATCCACCTCGAGCAGGACGCGCTGGAGGTCCACGTAGGCGACCTTCAGTTCGGCGGCCGAGGCGGCCACCGGCAGGGCAAGCGACAGGACGGCGGCCAAGGCCGCGACAGTGGTGCGAAGCGACATGTTCAACAGCTCCTCAGGGAAGGGTACAGGGTCCGACGTCAGACGCCCGGGCTTGTTCAACCCTTCCCGCCAGGGCGGGGCCGGGACGACAGGCGACGGCTTATCAGAAGAAGTTGCCGATAGTGAACTCGAACAGAATCCGGTCGTCTTCCGGCCGCCTGGTGAGCGGGATGCCCCACTCGAAGCGCAGCGGGCCGATGGGGCTGAACCACCGGAACCCGAAGCCCGCCGAGTGGAAGAGGCCGAGCGGCAGGTCGTTCTGTCGGTCCTGGAAGAAGCGCTCGCTCGACGCGAAGGCGTTGCCGGCGTCATAGAAGAGCACACCCCGCAGGCCGGCCTTCTCGAAGATGGGGAACTCCAGCTCGAAGTTGAAGACGAGCTGCTTGTTGCCGCCGACGAGGAAGTCCGTGACGGTGGCGTCCGGACTGCCGGAGCGGGGCACCTTCACCGAGGGGCTGATGCTGCGCAGGTAGTAGCCGCGGACGCTGTTGATGCCACCCACGTAGTACAGCTCGGAGATGGGCAGCGGCTTGTTCGAGTCGAGCTGCTGGATGTAGCCGATGGTGGCGTTCGTCTTGAAGACGAAGCCCAGCGGCATGGGGAAGTACAGGCGCGAGTACGCGGTGTACCGGTTGAAGAGGAACGTGCCGCCCAGGAAGTCCGGGGCCAGCTCCACCGAGCCGAAGTGGATGAAGCCGCGCGAGGGGAACAGGCGGTTGTCGCGGCGGTCGAACGAGAGCGACAGGCGCGCCGCGCTGGTGGTGCCGGACAGGAACTGGTTGGCCAGCAGCACCGCGCCCAGGTTGGAGCCCGCCTCCACGTTCACCCATTCACGCGTGTAGCCGATGGTGCCCAGCAGGTCGTCGATGAACTGGTAGCCGATGGAGACGGTGCCGCCGGTGGAGTTGCGGATGAAGCCGTCGTAGTCGGCCTGGACGCGGAAGAACTCCGCGGACAAGAGGTAGTTCGTGTCCAGGAAGTACGGGTCGTAGAACGACAGCTGCACCAGGGAGCGCAGGCCGGAGATCTGCGCGGACGCGGAGACGCTCTGGCCCCAGCCCAGGAAGTTGTTCTGGGCGATCTGCGCCGTGAAGATGAAGTTCTCCACGTTGGAGAAGCCCAGGCCCACCTGGAAGGTGCCGGTGGCCTTCTCCTTCACCTCCACCTGGAGGACGATGGTGTCGTCGGTGCTGCCGGCGCTCTGGGTGATCTCCACCGTCTCGAAGAAGCCCAGCGCGGTGACGCGGTCCTTGCTGCGGCGCACGCCGGTGCCGCTGTAGAGCTCACCCTCGTAGACGCGCAGCTCGCGGCGGATGACCTTGTCGCGCGTCTTGCTGTTGCCGACGACGTTGATGCGCTCGATGGTGACCTGCGGGCCCTTCTGCACGTCGAAGGTCAGGTCCACCGTGCGGTTGTTGGCGTTGACGCTGGTGACGGGGTTGATGTTCGCGTACGCGTAGCCCCGGTCGTAATACACGTCCGACAGGCCGACGATGTCCTGCGACAGCTGCGAGCGGTTGAAGCGCTGGCCCGGCGTCGACTTCATCAGCTGCGCCATGCGCTCCTTCGACACGTCGTCGAGCAGGTCGCCGGAGAAGTCGATCTTCCCGATGTCGTAGGGCTCACCCTCTTCGATTCGCAGGGTGATGTAGATGTAGCGCTTGTCGGCGGAGAGCTGGACGGTGGGCTTGTCGATCTTGACGTTGATGAAGCCCCGGTCGAAGTAGGCGATCTGGATGACGGCCAGGTCGCGCTGGAAGGCCTCCTCGCGGTAGGTGCCCTCGCCGGTGAAGAAGGAGAAGTAGCCACCCTCGCGGGTGATCATCGTCTCCTTGAGCTCCTGGGCGGGGACCTTCTCCGCGCCGATGAAGGTGATCTGCTTCACCATCACCTTGGCGTGCTCGTTGATGATGATGATGACGTCCACGCTGCCCCCCGTCTCGGAGGGCTTGATCTGGTGGGTCACCTCGGCGAGGAAGTAGCCCTTCTCCACGTACTTGGCCTGGATCTTCTTCACCGTGCTGCGCACGGCTTCCATGTCCAGGATGGTGTTGGGCTTGGCGTCGAGCTCGTCCTTGAGGTCGTCGCGGCTGAGCTCCTCGTTGCCCTTGAGATTCACCGCCCGGACGATGGGCCGCTCCTCCACACGGACCACGTACGCCACGCCCCGGGGCAGCCGCTGCGCGAGCAGCTCCACGTTGGTGAAGTAGCCCAGGGCCCAGACGGCGCGGAGGTCCTCGGCGGACTTGGACGCGTCCAGCGTCTGGCCCACCCGGGTGCGCAGGGCGCGGCGGATGGCCTCGGCCTCCACGCGCTTGTTGCCCTCGACGCGAATCTCCACCACCCGGTCGGGGTCACCGTCCTCGGGGGGCTGTCTCTTATAGACATCTGACGCTGCCGACGAAGCTAGAAGTGTAGA